>NZ_JBFRIY010000147.1:0-237 GCF_041468565.1 Shewanella sp. 10N.286.54.B9 | reverse complement strand
GGAGGCGTATTCTACACTCTCCAGTGTCGGCGTCAAGCGCTTATTTTAAGAAGTTTTTCAAGCGATGATTTCTTAATCACTCTCGTGAAAAGAAGCACTACCCGAAGCCCTTAAAGCGTTTGTCACCTGAGGTTAATTTCCGAAGAAGTTAATCTCTCTAACACTGCTGCAAGTCCCGTACTACCTAAGTAGTTGGCCTGCTGTGCCGTGTCAGTGGATGCGCATTATAGGGAAATC
>NZ_JBFRIY010000146.1:0-276 GCF_041468565.1 Shewanella sp. 10N.286.54.B9 | reverse complement strand
TAATTTTATCAAGTTACGCTTGACCTAAGTCGTGGCGCTTCGCCCACACCAGAGCCAAGGGGCAAAGCGCTTGCGCCCCTTGACAATCCCTCAGCGCCCCAGACGAAGTTGTCTCCCTCGTACTTATTTGAAATCACCTAACGCTTCCGATGGGACATCCTGTCCCGCGAAAGCTATACCCACATCCGTGTGGGCACTACGGTTATTTCTTCAACGTACTTCGGCAACTCCGATGGGGAATAGGTGTTTCCTGCTAGTTTCGTAACTAGGTTTTGC
>NZ_JBFRIY010000145.1:0-358 GCF_041468565.1 Shewanella sp. 10N.286.54.B9 | reverse complement strand
GCTCGCCTCCAGGAGCACAACGAAATATTAAAAAAGGCCACAGCTCTGTTGATGTCGGACTCACTGAACAATTCTTAATAATTGAGAAACTCAGGCAGAGCTACAGCATAAAGACATTATGCGAAGTGTTCAGTATTCATCGTAGTAGTTACAAGTATTGGAGAAAGCGGCCAACAACTATAAACGCAGATAAAGTAAAGCTTCGAAGTCTAGTTAGCGAAGTACATACTGCAAGTAACGGCTCGGCAGGAGCTAGAACGATTGCAGATATGGTTAGCCAGCAAGGTATCTCGCTAAGCCGTTATCGTGCCACTAAGTTGATGAAAGAGCTTGGTATCGTTAGCTGTCAGGTACCTAA
>NZ_JBFRIY010000144.1:0-322 GCF_041468565.1 Shewanella sp. 10N.286.54.B9 | reverse complement strand
GCCACAGCTCTGTTGATGTCGGACTCACTGAACAATTCTTAATAATTGAGAAACTCAGGCAGAGCTACAGCATAAAAACATTATGCGAAGTGTTCAGTATTCATCGTAGTAGTTACAAGTATTGGAGAAAACGGCCAACAACTATAAACGCAGATAAAGTAAAGCTTCGAAGTCTAGTTAGCGAAGTACACACTGCAAGTAACGGCTCGGCAGGTGCTAGAACGATTGCAGATATGGTTAGCCAGCAAGGTATCTCGCTAAGCCGTTATCGCGCCACTAAGTTGATGAAGGAGCTTGGTATAGTTAGCTGTCAGGTACCTAA
>NZ_JBFRIY010000143.1:0-505 GCF_041468565.1 Shewanella sp. 10N.286.54.B9 | reverse complement strand
GAAAAGACGGGACAGCCATTTCTTTTGCTTTCTCATCACTCTCTACTAAGCTTTTACTTACCTTAAAGTAACACACTGCCACTTTGGTACTCACCATGACCTCAGCAAGAAGAACCCTTATAGACGCTGAAACCACTCCGTTTTATCACATCATAAATCGTTGCGTTAGAAGAGCTTTTCTATGTGGTGAAGATAAACTTACCGGGAAAAGCTTTGAGCATCGGCGTGGTTGGATTATCGATAAAATGAAAGTACTTTCAAGCATTTTTTGCATCGATATTTGTGCCTATGCAGTGATGAATAACCACTATCACTTAGTTCTTAAAATTGATACAGCCAAAGCTAAATCACTTACGAATCATGAAATTATAAATAGATGGAGTAAGATAACTAAAGGACATGCTGTGGCAACTAAGTATATCAACGGCGATACCTTGATAGAGGGAGAGCGCTTACTACTAGATGGTTTACTTGCCGAATGGCATGAGCGCCTGTCCAGTATTTC
>NZ_JBFRIY010000142.1:0-865 GCF_041468565.1 Shewanella sp. 10N.286.54.B9 | reverse complement strand
AATGGCTGTCCCGTCTTTTCATGAGAAAGCAAAAGAAATGGCTGTCCCGTCTTTTCTTGGCCTTTTGGCGTGCGCTTAGTGTGTACCAGCTTATAGGTAATGGTGGTATTTTCAGTGACCTCAACATTACCATCATAGGCGACGCCGGCTTGACGATAGTTGAATTTAACTTGGTTATCATTTTTGAGGATGACTCGTAGCTTAATGGGGCTGTCTGCACTGCAAAAAGGCAGTGCATTTTCGAGCAGCAGCTCATCGGTAGCGTTGTAAATGAGCGCATCTGGGTATTGGGCGATTCGGGTTTGTTGGCCAAACAGTGCCAGAATTTGGTAGACCTCGGTGGCACTTAAGTGTGACTGCAGCAGTGCATTATCAAAAGTGGCTTCACCCGCTTGGCTAAATTGAATGCTGGCAACAAAAGCTGGCAGTTCATCACCAAGCGCGTCGAATGCAGAAGGCTGACTTAGGGTTGCTTCAAGTGTGGCGGCAGATTTCACTGGCGCCAGCGCTGCGTCAATCTGTTGTTGGGTGGCAGCTTGAGTGGCAGTACTGCTGAGTAAAAAGCTGGTGAGAATCGCAGTGCTGAGTTTAGTTAGGGTTTTTATTGAAAGTCCTTTTAAATTTAGTGGGTTATCCATGCAGCAACAAAAAGTAGCAACAAAAAGATGAGGCGAAAGCGCCTCATCTTTGGTTAGGTCTAGGAGCCATTAAAAGATATGGCTGTCCTGTCTTTTTTATCGAGTAGGGCTTGTGATTTAAAGCGCCCTTCCCAGAAAGCACCTCTACATGCATCTTCACGATTAGCTTTGCGTGCGATATCTTCATTAAGACAGCGCATAAACCATGAAATACTGGACAGGCGCTC
>NZ_JBFRIY010000141.1:0-262 GCF_041468565.1 Shewanella sp. 10N.286.54.B9 | reverse complement strand
TAGCGCGAGTAACTTGTTACGAAGCCGAGAATCCCGCTCAGCGGCAGGTTGACGTCGAGGTAGGCATTTATGCCTGCTTAAGTGAGGAAGCTACCTTTAAAGACAACTAATCAATACTCAAAAGCACTTTATTAATTTATAAACTTCAAACGCAAAAAAGCCACCTTAACAGGGTGGCTTCTTCACTTAATTAGGCGCCTGGAAATGACCGACTCATACATGGGCATATCGACCACACCGCTATCAATGTAATGCAGAGCGC
>NZ_JBFRIY010000140.1:0-326 GCF_041468565.1 Shewanella sp. 10N.286.54.B9 | reverse complement strand
CAAGGCTCTTTTTCTCGCTCGGCACTTGCACGAGACCGCTTGCTCAGCCTAGCTTTAACACCTGTTGCAGTTCTATCTTTTCGTCCTTTAGGGTCACGTTTGAAGATAACTAAACGAGAATTGAAAGAGACCTGTTCACCTAAAAAGTATTCGCCGAGATTCTTAGCTCTAGAGCTTGCTTGAGCGTAAAGTTTTTTGACTGGATACCAATGATGAATCGCGATTTTTCTACAGTGCGTTCTATTTCTAAAGCGGCCTACATAATCCCACTCAAGAGACAAAATCTGTTTGAACCAAGGGATGCGGAAGCCAGCGTCAGTTACGAT
>NZ_JBFRIY010000139.1:0-326 GCF_041468565.1 Shewanella sp. 10N.286.54.B9 | reverse complement strand
CAAGGCTCTTTTTCTCGCTCAGCACTTGCACGAGACCGCTTGCTCAGCCTAGCTTTATCACCTGTTGCAGTTCTATCTTTTCGTCCTTTAGGGTCACGTTTGAAGATAACTAAACGAGAATTGAAAGAGACCTGTTCACCTAAAAAGTATTCGCCGAGATTCTTCGCTCTAGAGCTTGCTTGAGCGTAAAGTTTTTTGACTGGATACCAATGATTAATCGCGATTTTTCTACAGTGCGTTCTATTTCTAAAGCGGCCTACATAATCCCACTCAAGAGACAAAATCTGTTTGAACCAAGGGATGCGAAAGCCAGCGTCAGTTACGAT
>NZ_JBFRIY010000138.1:0-627 GCF_041468565.1 Shewanella sp. 10N.286.54.B9 | reverse complement strand
GAGGCTCAATGATTATCAAGCTGTTAAACAAGGACAAAAAACAGTTGGTTTTTGCTCCTTCGTCGCTAATTTTAACCAACTATTTTATTGCCTGTTAACAGGGCGTTAGGCATCATATGAAATCTCGCGTTATATTATTTGGAATGCTGTTAATTTCTTTTCATTCGTTTGGTGCGGAGTCTTTATCTTGTAATATTGGTCCAATTCATACCGAAATAGCTACTGCAAATTGGCAGGTAACATCGTGTAGTGATGGTAAATCACTAGTTTTTGCTACGATGAAAGACAATCCAGCTATGCCTTTTATGTTCTTTATAAACCGAGCAGGAGAAAAGAAAAAAATATCAGGAGAAGGAAACGGGGCTAAAGAATATACTTCGAAAGCATTCAAAGAGCTTAAATTAATGTCTGAAATACAGCTTAATGAATTAGTTCAAGCTACCCAAGAAATAGGCAAGAGTAATTAATGCCTAACAAGCTAATAAATAAGGACAAAAAACAGTTTGCTGTTTTCGTTCCTCAACATTTTAGCAAACAATTTTTTGCCCATTATTAGGGCGTTGGACATGCCGGACGGAGTCCGGAGAAGGTTCCTATCCGTTATTTACCCATTTAAATGACACTGGT
>NZ_JBFRIY010000137.1:0-909 GCF_041468565.1 Shewanella sp. 10N.286.54.B9 | reverse complement strand
AGATCAACAGCCCCTAGTCAATTAAACTGCCAAAAGTATCTTGAGCTAGTGAGCTTTAACGCGGGATATAACTCACTCTTATAGCGGATAGTGGGTGATTTTTATTGACTAAGAATGCTAGACTAGCTGCGCATTCATCTTTAAGGATATTCGGTTTGGCGCAACTTTATTTTTACTACTCAGCAATGAACGCAGGGAAGTCTACTTCGCTACTACAGTCATCATATAATTATCGCGAACGTGGCATGAATACGCTAGTAATGACAGCCTCAATAGATAATCGATACGGAGTGGGAAAAGTCGCCTCAAGAATAGGTATCGAAACCGATGCTCAGGTTTTTGGCAGTAGCGATAACCTCTCTAAGATGATCGCAGATAGCCACAGTGAGCAAACCTTGCACTGTATCTTAATCGATGAGTCGCAGTTCTTAAGTAAAGAGCAAGTTAAGCAGCTCACTTATGTGGTCGATATCCTCGATATTCCCGTGCTGTGTTACGGCCTTAAAACCGACTTCCAAGGTGAGTTGTTCAGCGGTAGCCAATATCTGCTAGCTTGGGCTGATAAGTTAGTGGAGTTGAAGACCATTTGTCACTGTGGCCGTAAAGCTAATATGGTGGTGCGTCTTGATGGCAGCGGCAAACCAATGCGCGAAGGCGAACAAGTGGCTATTGGTGGTAACGAAAGTTATGAGTCAGTTTGTCGTAAACATTTTAGAGAATTTATCTGGGATTGATTGCCTAAATAATTGGTGATTCAGTGCACCGAACGTTTATTTAAAAAAGCCAGTTGCTTGTAGCATCTGGCTTTTTATTTTTTGATGGTGGTTAAAACCGACATCCAACTCTTTAATGCAATTGATATAAGCAACTAACACCAACTCCACTAAAGAGTTTGACCATTCAGCGGGA
>NZ_JBFRIY010000136.1:0-228 GCF_041468565.1 Shewanella sp. 10N.286.54.B9 | reverse complement strand
AAGATCAACAGCCCCTAGAAGCAGCAAGATGAGCATTTTATATCAATTTCATCATAGATGTAATCCATTCAACAACCGTTGCTAATATGTTTCGATATGAGTAATAGCGATAATTATTTGGCAATGACGGAGACCAAATACATTAAAAGTTTGACCGTTCAGTGTTTTGCCAATTTATTACCTCAGCCGCACGACGTGAGGCCTTCATTCTTTCCACTTCTGCTTTGC
>NZ_JBFRIY010000135.1:927-1563 GCF_041468565.1 Shewanella sp. 10N.286.54.B9 | reverse complement strand
ATAAGCTGTTATATGCAAAAAGGATTTATGCACATGAATATCAATGCGACTCTATTCGGTCAGTTTGTTTTCTTCTCCATGTTTATCATAGGTGGTTTAAGTTACTACTTAGCTAAACGTAAAACTTCTACACCTAAAGTGGCAACATTAATAGGTGTCTTATTATGCATTGTGCCTCCACTTAATATTGTCTACATAATTGTTTTAATGTTAAAAAATGATGTTGTAGCAAAACAAAGCATTGAAACTTCGGTGTAATTTGCATATAACAAGGCACTCAAACGGAAAAATTACAGTTGGCTCGCGCTTCGCGCAGTTTAGCCTAACTGTATTTTTCCGCTTAGTTTAGCGTTAGGGCCTATTGAAATATCACGCATATAAGGAAAAGGAATTCTTAGATGGAATTTATCGAACCATATAAAATTACAATTCTAGTCATGGGTTTGGCTGGTTTAACATTTTTCATGCAGTTAGCTGTTGTAGATGTTATTGGCCTTAAAACTAGGCACACTCCTGGGCATCCAATCCCAGCAAATCACAACGATTTTCTTTTTCGTGCATCAAGAGCTCATTCAAATACAAATGAAAGCGTAGCAATATTCATCTTGTTCGTAGCTTTCTCTATTTTATCTTCAG
>NZ_JBFRIY010000135.1:0-190 GCF_041468565.1 Shewanella sp. 10N.286.54.B9 | reverse complement strand
CCAGAATGGCTTAATATTAGTGCCTTAGTTTATTTGGCTGGTCGTATCGCTCATATGTTATTCTATTACTCAAATTTAAAGCTACTCCGTAGTATTTCATTTGCAGTTAGTTTAATTGGGTTAATGGCAATGTTCGTTGTAGGCATATTGTCATGGTTTTAGTAAATTGCCCTAATCGGGTAGTCGGAGG
>NZ_JBFRIY010000134.1:0-1002 GCF_041468565.1 Shewanella sp. 10N.286.54.B9 | reverse complement strand
TTTAATGGAATTGGTATAAGCAGTTATTTATAGGCGCAAGTTATATGGGTTGGATCTTATTTACTTTTCTTGCTGCAGCGATGCAAGCTTGGCGCAACGCCTTTCAAAGTCAACTCAGTAAAGAGGTCAATACCGCGGGCGTGACTCTGGCACGTTTTCTGTGGGCGACGCCTGTCGCGCTTATCTATTTAGTGGCTTTATATACATGGAAGCCAGTGGGTTTCCCCTTCATTACGCCAACTTTCAGCCTTTATGTAGTTGCTGCGGCGGCAATGCAAATTGTCGCGACGATGATGATGGTTAAGTTATTTAAAATGCGTAACTTCGCCGTTGGGGCTGGGCTTGCCAAAAGTGAAGCCTTGATGGCTGCTATTTTAGGAGTCATCTTCTTTGGTACTTATCTCTCTTGGCTTGGTTGGCTGGGAGTGTTGCTTGGCGGCGTTGCCGTTTTTATTATGAGTAGCGGTCAGAAACTAAAGCAGATCTCATTTGCTACAGTATTGCTTGGTCTGGCTTGTGGCGGTGCATTTGCATTAACGTCTTTATGGGTGCGTCAAGCAAGCCTAAGTCTAGACTTACCTTTTCCACACCGAGCAGCCTGGGTACTGTTATTTGTTATCGCGATTCAAACCTTGGTGCTAGTGATATACGCCTATGCTGTAGATAGAAGTACAATAGATAATTTGCTTAAGCGCCCAAAACTCACTCTACTGACCAGTGTTACTAGCTGCTTAGGCTCTATCGGTTGGTTTAGTGCTATGTCTCTACAAAGTGTGCCTTACGTGAAGACCCTTGGTCAGATAGAAGTGTTTTTCACCTTGCTTATTGCCGCTTTTTGGTTAAAAGAAAAGGTTAAAATAAAAGATGTTGCTGCTTTAGTGATGATTGCTACCGCTGCCATTTTAGTGATGTGGGGTTAACGGTAGAGCATTGTCCACTCGAACTGTTTTGAGGATTACCCCAGCTCTATTTGAAGACGCTGGTTTCAGAGGCATTGTGCCA
>NZ_JBFRIY010000133.1:0-496 GCF_041468565.1 Shewanella sp. 10N.286.54.B9 | reverse complement strand
GCTTTTAAAGCAGGGTTGGTCGCCTGAGGTTATCTCTGGTCGATTGAAGTTAGATCACCCTGACGATCCTCTTTTTCATATAAGTCATGAGGCAATTTACCAGTGGGTCATTAAAGACTTTAAGAACTCTGGTGACCTATATAGTTACTTAGCAAAAAGACATAAAAATAGAAGAAAGCAGAAGAAATATGGTGACTTACGAGGGCAAATAAAAGGTAGAATCAGTATTCATGATAGACCCCAAATTGTAGATAAACGCAGTAGAATTGGTGACTGGGAAGGGGATTTAGTTGAAGGAAAAAAAAGCTCTGGCTACTTCGTGACACACCTAGAGCGAAAGACTCGATACCTGATAGCAAAGAAAATTGATGATAAGAGAGCTGCTTCATTTAATCGTGTTTCAATAGAAGCCTTTCAAACCCTACCCAAGGAAAAAAGACTTACGTTGACACTTGATAACGGTAAGGAGTTTAGTGCCTTCAAAGAGCTTGAGAGC
>NZ_JBFRIY010000132.1:0-237 GCF_041468565.1 Shewanella sp. 10N.286.54.B9 | reverse complement strand
ATCAATGTAATGCAGAGCGCCATAACACCATGATTAGCTTACTCAAATTGCAGACGTAAAAAAGCCCGTTACTTTAACAACGGGCTTTCTCGTATTAGGTACCTGAAGGTGACCTCGTCGTACTAGGGCATATCTGTCACACAGGTATTTAATGCATCGCTAAGGGCTATAGCCAGTAGATTAACTTACTCAAATTGCAGACGTAAAAAAGCCCGTTGCGTTAGCAACGGGCTTTCT
>NZ_JBFRIY010000131.1:0-992 GCF_041468565.1 Shewanella sp. 10N.286.54.B9 | reverse complement strand
AAGCCTTGCACTAGAAGCATGATTCTTTACGGTAAAGAATCGGACAAAACCTCAGCCCTAAAGCTCAACAGCTCCTCAAGACTGCAGATTAAGGCTGCTAACAATTCAGCATTACAAGCAGAAATGCTCAACTTTTTTGACATGATAACCTCTATTCTAGGCGCACGAGTGGACAAGTTGAACTGCGACATTTTGTAACTTTGGCAACTGAACTATTGCGAGCCAACCTACAACATGTAAACTCACCGCAACAAATGCCCTACAAATAAAAACATAAACAACACATTTATTGGATAATTTGTCCACTTTAAATGTTGGTTATAAATAATATAAAGGTTCAAATATGAAGAAGCTGTTGCCTCTAATAACTTGTCTGTCTATCGCTGCATGCGGATCCGATAGCGCAGATTCGCCAACACCTCCAGTCGAAGCTCCAGAGCTAAAAGCTGATATCTGTTATTTAATGGCGACCACCAAAGGGGACATGACGCTAGCAATAGATTTAACTAATGTGCCTGTTACCGGGCAGAATTTTAAAACTTATGCCGATAGTGGTTTTTATCAAGAAACACTCTTTCATCGCACTATCAGTAACTTTATGGTTCAAGGCGGTGGCTTAACGACAGGGCTAGTATCAAAGCCTGGTAATGACCCAATCATTAATGAAGCCAGTGTCGGAATCAGCAACTCTCGCGGTACCATCGCAATGGCACGAACTAATGATCCAAACTCCGCGACTTCACAATTTTTTATTAATGTATTAGATAATCCACAATTGGACGCTAGTGCTTCTAGTGATGGCTATGCTGTATTTGGCCAAGTCATTGCAGGAATGGATATCGCCGACCAAATCAGTATTGTCGCAACCCATACAACGGGTGGCCGCTCAGATGTTCCGGTAGACGAGATTGTAATTGATTCAGTTACTGAAATTAGCTGTCCGGTGAATTAAATAGATTATAATTAATCTTGAAATAAAAACGGGAGTAGAT
>NZ_JBFRIY010000130.1:0-404 GCF_041468565.1 Shewanella sp. 10N.286.54.B9 | reverse complement strand
AAAAAAGCCAAAGATAAATTTCTCATTTATCTTTGGCATCTCTATCCATGCATGCCTTACTTATTCAGCGAGAAAAGTAAGTTTACTTAGTCATCATATGATAACCAGCAAAGTAAATGGTGGAGCTATGCGGGATCGAACCGCAGACCTCCTGCGTGCAAGGCAGGCGCTCTCCCAGCTGAGCTATAGCCCCATTTACATGCAGTCAAACAAATTTACGTCAACCAAACCTTTCTTATCAAAGATAAGGAAAGATATTGGTGGGTCAGAGTGGACTTGAACCACCGACCTCACCCTTATCAGGGGTGCGCTCTAACCAGCTGAGCTACAGACCCAACGTAATTTGCTCTTTCTTTATAACAAGCATATCTGTGTGAACACTCAACGTAATTTCTTACTTCAGA
>NZ_JBFRIY010000129.1:0-403 GCF_041468565.1 Shewanella sp. 10N.286.54.B9 | reverse complement strand
AAGTATAAATGGGTCTGTAGCTCAGCTGGTTAGAGCGCACCCCTGATAAGGGTGAGGTCGGTGGTTCAAGTCCACTCTGACCCACCAAAATCTTTCCTACTCTGCGTTAGATAGTGACTCGTTTAAGAAAGCTAAACGTCGCCACCATCTGCCTTGATTAGAAAAGATTTGGTCATTTATACGTATATATTTGTTTGACTGCATGTAAATGGGGCTATAGCTCAGCTGGGAGAGCGCCTGCCTTGCACGCAGGAGGTCTGCGGTTCGATCCCGCATAGCTCCACCATTTACTTTGCTGGTTATCATATGATGACTAAGTAGACTTACTTTTCTCGCTGAATAAGTAAGGCATGCATGGATAGAGATGCCAAAGATAAATGCAGAATTTATCTTTGGCTTTTTT
>NZ_JBFRIY010000128.1:0-436 GCF_041468565.1 Shewanella sp. 10N.286.54.B9 | reverse complement strand
CTGACGGATCCCCACGAATTTAATAGCATGCTTGTGGTTCCCGAACTAAGCCTTGTAGTGTCTTGATGGCTGTTAGCCAATGCGATTTCAACAACTTCAAATTCCTATCTTTGTATGCCCTCAAGCCAATGAACTGGTTTGAAAGAACGTTGCGGTGCTTTATTGAGTTCGCTTGATATTGCCAGTGCTTATCAGCAGCTTTGACGGCTAAGCCTAGCAGGTAAAGCACAAATTGAGATAGGCAGGCAATGAGTAACAATACACCGAGCTTGCTCCCTATTCGAGTACCACTATCATTCATTTTTAGGCCTGTTTTAACATCCCTAAAGCTTTCTTCTATCTGCATCCTAGTCGCATAAATCTTCATGATTCTTTTAGCGGTAGCACTTGAGTTACAAAGAGATGTCGCGAGTAACCAAGGCTCTTTTTCTCGCTC
>NZ_JBFRIY010000127.1:0-3025 GCF_041468565.1 Shewanella sp. 10N.286.54.B9 | reverse complement strand
GGAATAACCATTTCTTCCACAATGCGCCTTGAATTGAAAGCCCTGAGAAAGCTCTGAATTAATCACATCTTTAATGGAATTGGTATAACCAATTCAGCTAACCAAGTTTGAAACTCTGCATCCATCGAGGTTCCCCATTGGCTCACTAATGCCTGGTACCTTGGGAAATCCCCTTTTCGAGTGAAGATTAGCATTTCATCGATTTTATCTTTATGTTGTTCAAGCATAAATCGCACGGCTAAATAGCCCCAGCGGTAGACTCTATCGCCGCCACCGTTCTGCTCATAACTGGTATTAAACAACTCGCTCAATTGCAGGTTATTAGCACCTATAACCTTTAGTGCTTTTGGATTATTGTCAGCAAGAGAGATGTATTCGGCAATGCCTTCGCTCCACCACACGAGGTGAGGATACAAAGGTGTTGGTTGAGGACAGTACTCTGGCGCGCTATGCGAGTCATGTAATGAGGCACAAAAATCACCATAAAGGTTAAAACGGCCATCAAGATAATGGACATATTCATGGGCTAGGTTCCACACTTGTCCTTTTTTTTCGTAGGCAACAAACTCGGCTTGGTTATCTTTCTCCCAAGGAAAGCCCTCCAGATACATGCCGCCATTGTCACTGGGCACATTGAAGTGAGCAGTGACATTCGCTTTATAATCTTCACGTGAGTGATAGACGTTTGCCCGCATACTGTGGTTATTATCATGAGCTACAGGTTTATTTAACGTGCCGAATAGTTTATGGAATTTAGCTTCCTGTTTTTGCAGTAACTGACAAGCTGATTCAACCTGCTGTGGCGTCAATGCCTGAGAACGGATAATGATGGTATCGCTGCAGGCATGATTCTGGCTTAGAACATTTTCTAATGGTTGGGCAGTTTGCGCTGCAGTATATGGTGACATAATCAGCAAAGGGCTCATGATTAGCGTCAGGATATAGTGTTTATTTTTCATGGAGGGTTTCTCTAATTTTTATATTTGCATACAATATTCGCAAGTGTTTCACTTAAAACAATTCGAGTCAATTTCACTCTAGATTAAGATTTTGACTAAAATACCACCCAAAAATTCAATGACTAGAAAGGATATGCCGTGTTAGAGCAATGGGATAACAGCCGTGACTACCATTCATTCGCCAATACAGAGCAAGTGCGTGTTAAACATTTATCATTGATGTTAGATGTGGACTTTGCTGCAAAGCAGTTGAGCGGACAGGTGGAGCTAAATCTTACTTACTTAGATGAGAATACTCGTGAGTTAATGTTAGATCTACGCGATATCACGATTTTTAAGGTCACTACTGCAGCCGATCAAGTCTTGGAGTACGCGATTGATAAACAAGATCAGATCTTAGGTCAACGCTTATGTATCAAATTAGACTCTTCAGTTAGCAGCGTGAAAATACACTATGCCACTACGCCTGAAGCACAAGGGTTACAGTGGTTAACCCCCGCTCAAACCAGTGGCAAGAAACTGCCATTCTTATTCAGTCAATCGCAACCTATCAATGCACGTAGCTGGATCCCGCTGCAAGATAGCCCAAAAGCCAGAATAACTTTCGATGCCGTGATTAATGCACCTAAAGGAATGCGAGCTGTGATGAGTGCCATGAATGATGCCACTGCAGCACTTGATGGTCGCTTTAGCTTCACCATGGAAAAAGCCATGCCGACACACCTGCTCGCTATAGCCGTCGGTGATCTAGCCTTTGGGCGATTAGGTGCGCGTACTGGTGTCTATGCGGAGCCAGAGGTTGTTGAGTCAGCCGTTGCAGAGTTTGAAGATACTGAAAGTATGGTTGAAGTGGCTGAATCTTTATTGGGCCCATACCCTTGGGGGCGCTATGACATGATTGTATTGCCACCGAGTTTCCCTTTCGGTGGAATGGAAAACCCAAGGTTAGCCTTTATGACACCGACGCTAATCGCTGGAGATAAGAGCTTAGTTTCAACTGTTGCCCATGAGTTAGCGCATTCCTGGACCGGTAACCTTGTCAGTAACGCGACATGGCGCGATCTATGGTTAAACGAAGGCTTCACGACTTATTTTACTAACCGCATTGTCGAAAAGGTGTTTGGTAAAGAGTTGGCAGAGCTCGAAGTAGTATTGGAGTATGGTCGATTAAAGGAAGCGATTGAGTCTACAGCATTAGCAGCTCAAACTTTACCCGCCAATATGCAAACTCAAGATCCTAATGAAGCCTTTAATCGTTTCACCTATGATAAAGCTTCAATGTTTGTTCATGATCTTGAAAAGCGTTTAGGGCGCATTGCTTTTGACAAATTCCTCTATGAATATGTACAAGCTTTCGCTTTTGAAGCGATAACAACAGAGACTTTTGTTGAGTATGCCAAAAAGACATTGCTTGTCGAGCATAGTGAGCTGATTAGCGAAGCTGAGCTCATGGGCTGGATCTATGGCGAAGGGATGCCTGAGTGGTTTAACGCGCCAACATCAAATAGTTTAGACAAGGTCACTGAGGCTCTGTCAGCATTTGAAGCGGGCCATGCTGCTGCCGATCTTAATACTACAGGCTGGTTAGTGCATCACTGGCAGTATTTCCTGACCAACCTTCCAGAGGTCGTAAGCTATGATCAGCTTAAAGCACTTGACGCTGCATTTTCATTTACAGTATCAACCAATGCTGAAATAGCTTGTGATTGGTATAGGGTGGCTATCCGTAATGGCTACACTGAAGCTTTAGAGGCAGTAGGTGATTACTTAGTAAAAATTGGCCGGGGTAAATTTGTTAAGCCACTTTATGCTGAACTGCTCAAAGCTGGCTATAGAGAAGAGATTAAAAAGATCTACGCACAAGCGCGAGAAGGATATCACCCATCGATAGTGGTGATGTTAGACGCTCAACTTAACGCTGTCGTTTAATAACCAAAAAAAATGGCAACCTAAATAGGTTGCCATAAACATAAGTTTCAAGAGTTAACACGGTTAGTGCGCTAGCGTAACGGTTAACTCCAATGGCAAACCTCAACAGGAGTGCCTAAGGGAATGATGATGAACAA
>NZ_JBFRIY010000126.1:0-387 GCF_041468565.1 Shewanella sp. 10N.286.54.B9 | reverse complement strand
TTTTCCACAACGAAAAAAGCCTCTACATTGCTGTAGAGGCTTTCGTCTTTATGTTGGCGGAACGGACGAGACTCGAACTCGCGACCCCCGGCGTGACAGGCCGGTATTCTAACCAACTGAACTACCGCTCCTTTAGCAAATTGCCGAAGCATTTCACTAAATTCTTTTAAGTCACTAGCTTGTCAGGGCTAGGAGACTCGCTTTTCTCTTCATAGAGATAAAGCTAATTAGGCGCCTGGAAATGACCTACTCTCACATGGGGAAACCCCACACTACCATCGGCGATACTGTGTTTCACTTCTGAGTTCGGAATGGGATCAGGTGGGACCACAGCTCTATGGTTTCCAGACAAATTTGGTAAATTTAGAAAGCTGTTACTCGCTGTCG
>NZ_JBFRIY010000125.1:0-416 GCF_041468565.1 Shewanella sp. 10N.286.54.B9 | reverse complement strand
GGAAATGACCTACTCTCACATGGGGAAACCCCACACTACCATCGGCGATACTGTGTTTCACTTCTGAGTTCGGAATGGGATCAGGTGGGACCACAGCTCTATGGTTTCCAGACAAATTCTTTCAAAATGGTGCTGATACCCAGAATCGAACTGGGGACCTCATCCTTACCAAGGATGCGCTCTACCGACTGAGCCATATCAGCAAAATCGTGCATATATTTATTTGTCTTATGTGAAATATCACAGCAATTAAATAAACGACTTAATTAGGCGCCTGGAAATGACCTACTCTCACATGGGGAAACCCCACACTACCATCGGCGATACTGTGTTTCACTTCTGAGTTCGGAATGGGATCAGGTGGGACCACAGCTCTTTGGTTTCCAGACAAATTTGGTGAATTTAGAAAGCTGTTA
>NZ_JBFRIY010000124.1:0-347 GCF_041468565.1 Shewanella sp. 10N.286.54.B9 | reverse complement strand
AGAGTGTAGAATACGCCTCCCTGACCTACACGATGTAGGAAATGCCAGAATGTGTCAGGAACACATTTGGTAAAGCCAACGACCTAGCGTCTTCGGCGAAGTATGAAAGATGACTTCACGCTCTTTAACAATATGACAAGCAAATCTGTGTGGGCACTCACAGGTGTTGAGTTATTCGAAATTGCTTCGCAAGAAGCAATCAAAAATATTAACTCGATGAATACTCTTTTAGTAGAGTAACTGAGTGACCATAGCAATATGTAAACTTCAAATGTCTTCGGATTGATAAACAGTATAATTCATTGAGCCGTTTCACTCTTAACCGAGTGGGACAAAAAAACTTTAAT
>NZ_JBFRIY010000123.1:0-452 GCF_041468565.1 Shewanella sp. 10N.286.54.B9 | reverse complement strand
CCACAGCTGATTGAACAAGGAATAAAGCTTGGCAGAGATGGGTTATTTCAACATTTGAAAAGGCACGATATGTTGGTGAAGCCCATAAAAAACTACACCAAAACAACCAATAGCCACCATTGGCTTAGAAAGCATCCTAACTTACTAAAAGACAAGGTTGCTGAACGTGCAGAAGAGGTACTCGTTAGCGATATCACTTATGTTAAGTCAGATGAGGGAACACACTATTTATCCTTGGTGACTGACGCATACTCCAGAAAGATAATGGGATATGAACTCAGTGATGAAATGAAAGCCTCTGATGTCGTTAAGGCGTTAGATATGACGGTAAAGAACCGGACAACAACGGGTAATATCATTCACCACTCAGATAGAGGAATACAATACTGCTCAGCTGAATACCAAATGACATTAGCGGCCAATGGCATCACACCCTCAATGACAGATGGATA
>NZ_JBFRIY010000122.1:0-480 GCF_041468565.1 Shewanella sp. 10N.286.54.B9 | reverse complement strand
TGTCCCGTCCTGAGATAAGTTGACACTTTGGAGACTTATCTATGAAACCTTCAAGTTCAATCAGCAATAAACGTACACAGCGTGATTATACATTAGGCTTTAAATTAGCCGTTGTCAGCCAAGTAGAAAAAGGCGAACTAACTTACAAACAAGCTCAAGACCACTACGGGATCCAAGGTCGGAGTACTGTGCTTACATGGCTAAGAAAGCATGGTAGATTGGACTGGTCGCAACCTATTGAGCACTCTCTTATGTCTAAATCTAAAGAAACTCCCGCCCAGAAAATCAAACGCCTAGAGAAACAGGTTTCTAATCTAGAAATGAAAAACATGATTTATGGCGATATGGTTGAACTGCTAAAGAGTGAATATGGTATCGATTTAGAAAAAAAGTACTTAGCCGAGCGCTCTGGGTTGCCAAAGAAAAAGGCACTGTAAAGCTAGCCACTGCGAGTCGGCAATTTGATTTATCGAGACAAGC
>NZ_JBFRIY010000121.1:0-1403 GCF_041468565.1 Shewanella sp. 10N.286.54.B9 | reverse complement strand
TCGCAGTTCATTATTGTAATCAATAAATAGTGCCACCCATAGCTAATGGCTTCAATCAATAAATAGTGCCACCCATAGCTAATGGCTTCAATAGCGACATCCGACTATGCTTTGAAAGAGCATTTAGTAAGGAGGTTGTATGGCAAGGCCGAGACGAACACTAATCAGCATCGAAGACACACCTTATTACCATTGCTGTAGCCGAGTAGTGCGGCGAGCGTTTTTGTGTGGTGATGATAAGTACACTGGGAAAAATTATGACCACCGCAGAGGTTGGGTTGAGGAGCAAATACTCAAGTTAACTGAAGTGTTTGCCATCGATGTAGCGGCTTATGCAGTGATGAGTAATCATCTTCATATTGTGCTGTATATCGATGTAGACAAGGTGAATCAATGGTCAGATAGGGATGTTGTTGAACAATGGCACAAGTGCTTTAATGGTACAGCACTTACCCAAAAGTTTGCTAAAGGTGAAGTGATAGATGAACACCTAGTGGCTCAATTGAAACATCAAATAGCGATTTACCGCTCACGACTCAGTGATATTTCATGGTTCATGAGGTGCCTCAATGAACCCATTGCCAGACAGGCCAACCTTGAAGATAACTGCACTGGCCATTTTTGGGAAGGGCGCTTTAAGTCCCAAGCTTTGTTAGATGAAGCAGCGGTACTAGCTTGCATGGCTTATGTCGAACTAAACCCAATTCGCGCCAAGAAGGCGAAAACACCAGAGCAATCCGATTTCACCAGTTTAAAACTAAGGGTCACCGCCGCGCTAAAAGGAAAGCAACCCAGCAAGCTTTTGCCCTTCATCGGCAACGAGCGAGAGCACCAACCCAAAGGCATAGCTTTCTCGCTGAAAGATTACCTTGAATTGGTAGATGAAACAGGAAGAGTCATCCGCGATGATAAACGAGGTGCAATATCAGGTAATGCAGAGAAAATCCTTAACAGATTAAACATTCCAACTAAAAACTGGGTAAAAATCATCACTGAGTTTGGGCAACTGTTTCACGGCCCTGTGGGTACGTTGCAGGAGCTAGATAGCTACTGTGAACACCTAGGTAAGCGCCGACGGCACTTTTCAAATAGTTGTCAGTATATGCAAGTAGACTAGACTCCAACAGCTCACCTCAAGACCACTTACCTTTGCTATTTCACAGAGTTAATATTCAACATCTTAACACTGACTAAATCTTCGTAATCCACTCCTTTTTAACAACATTTCGCAGCCGTAATATTGAAAGCATTTCATTTGACGATTTGAAAGACACTGAGTATTTATATCTGCTTGAAAGCTAGTTATGTTATTGATTATCGATGGCTGGCTATGTTGTTTGGCTATGTTGTTTTTTTTTGGATCGTCGCGTACGTATGTGCTACTGGCGTCAGTGGCGAAAGCC
>NZ_JBFRIY010000120.1:0-404 GCF_041468565.1 Shewanella sp. 10N.286.54.B9 | reverse complement strand
CCATTGGCCGCTAATGTCATTTGGTATTCAGCTGAGCAGTATTGTATTCCTCTATCTGAGTGGTGAATGATATTACCCGTTGTTGTCCGGTTTTTTACCGTCATATCTAACGCCTTAACGACATCAGAGGCTTTCATTTCATCACTGAGTTCATATCCCATTATCTTTCTGGAGTATGCGTCAGTCACCAAGGATAAGTAGTGTGTTCCCTCATCTGACTTAACATAAGTGATATCGCTAACGAGTACCTCTTCTGCACGTTCAACAACCTTGTCTTTTAGTAAGTTAGGATGCTTTCTAAGCCAATGGTGGCTATTGGTTGTTTTGGTGTAGTTTTTTCTGGGCTTCACCAACATATCGTGCCTTTTCAAATGTTGAAATAACCCATCTCTGCCAAGCTTTAT
>NZ_JBFRIY010000119.1:0-1739 GCF_041468565.1 Shewanella sp. 10N.286.54.B9 | reverse complement strand
GGTTAAGGTAATCTACTGGGCAATAAATCGACAGCGCAGCCCTGTTTAGTGTAGCAATACCCACAGGTGTCGCGGATGTCCAACAAGACGATAAATGAGACGATATTTTGGCCTTTATGAGGTTTTTTTTAGGATAAAATATTGGCTCATTATCTAAAGCGTTATATGCCTATCAGTTCACAGTGTAAATGGAGTTACGTTGATAAAATATCTAAATAAAATAATATTATTACTTTCTATGGTGCTCTTAGCTTCTTGTTCCCTAGCGGCACAAAAGCCTAATCTTTTATTGAATCTAGAAGAACTAAACTTTTCTAAGGCAGACAGAGAGCTTGCAACCGCAGCAAGCAATGGAGATGTTAAAAGTATTAATATAGCTATTAAACAAGGCGCAAATGTAAACTCAATAGGAACCAATGGATTACCTGTTTTGTTTTGGCCTTTACGGCAACAAAATCTTGTTGGGTTTGAGTCTTTATTACAAAAGGGAGCTAACCCAAATTACTCTTGGGAAACTGGACTTTCAGTTGTTGAGTTAACTTCTGGTTTAAAAGAAAATGAGTATCTTAAAGCTGTATTAGAAAATAATGGAAACCCCAATTATATCAATCCAGTAAGCAAGAAAACTCCTCTTATTGCTTCAACTGTTAATGCTTTGAAAAAGAACATTTCATTACTTTTAGATGCGGGTGCAAATATTGATTATCAGGATTCTGCTGGAGAGTCTGCGTTGTTTTATGCTATCAACCTTGGGCAATATGACACTGCGATTTTCTTACTCAAAGAAGGTGCAGATCCCAAATTGAAAGACATTTGGGGGAATACGGCAGGTCACTCATTAAATGTAAGGCTCGATACACCCGACATAGGTCAAAATGGTTATGAATCGTTTGTGTCTCTAAAAGAGATATTTGGACATTAAGTTGTAATCGGCATATAACAAGTCATTAAAACAGGACAAAAAACAGTTGGTTTTTGCTCCTTCGTCGCTTATTTTAACCAACTGTTTTTAGCCTCTTAATGAGGCGTTAGGCATCAAGATAATCAAGGGAATCATCGGATATTTTATGAAATTAGAAGTTAGTTTAAATAATGTAATTGAAGAATCAGAAGTGATTGAATTATACAAAGCCAATAACTGGTCATCAGCAGAAAAACCAGTTGAATTAATGGCTGCATTACAAAATTCTCATTCACTGGTTACAGCACGTTATGGTAGTAAATTAGTTGGTTTAGGTAACGCAATTTCAGATGGCCATTTAGTTGTGTATTACTCTCATATGCTTGTTCATCCGGAATATCATGGTAAAGGCATTGGTCGTCAAATGATGGAAGCATTTCAATCTAAATATGGTTCTTTTCATCAGCAAATGTTAACGGCAGATGGTGATGCTATTGAGTTTTATAAAGCTTTAGGTTTTGAACGTGCAGGTAAAACTGAGCCAATGTGGGTTTATGCTGGAACTGAGCATTAAATGCCTAATCGGGTAGCCGGAGGTATCTAACCTCCAGCCCCCACACCACCCTGCATGCGGCTCCGCACAGGGCGGTTCATTTAGAACGCCTAACCTAAACTTTCTGGTTAGCCTATTTATTACAATAATGAACTGCGATCCATCCATCTCTTAGTGAACATAAACCCGCTTTCTTAAGCTCTTATTTCCAAGCTTAGCATTACTCAGTGCTTGCTGTATTCCTGGTCAAAGATTTTTACAAGAGTCGAACTTCGCCATGGACCT
>NZ_JBFRIY010000118.1:0-352 GCF_041468565.1 Shewanella sp. 10N.286.54.B9 | reverse complement strand
CATAAACCCGCTTTCTTAAGCTCTTATTTCCAAGCTTAGCATTACCCAGTGCTTGCTGTATTCCTGGTCAAAGATTTTTACAAGAGTCGAGCTGCGCCATGGACCTTTGCTTGTGATACCCAAAGCACTTCGTGGGGTAGGCCCTCCCACAACCAACGGCCACTTGGATCCTGACGCCACGCTTAAGTAAATTCTGCACCTTCGTCCGAGGCTTTCGCCACTGACGCCAGTAGCACATACGTACGCGACGACGGATCCAATGGTCTAAATCGACACATCCTTGGTAAGCATTGGCTATGCCAAAGTAGTTGATCCAGCCTTGCATATATTGCCGCACTTTAAACAATTGATA
>NZ_JBFRIY010000117.1:0-266 GCF_041468565.1 Shewanella sp. 10N.286.54.B9 | reverse complement strand
GGTGATATAGGTGATGCTTTAGGTTGCTTACCTTGTCGCTCATCTCTTAATTGCCGAACCCACTTATCCATGGTTGATTTGCCCACATTCATGGCTTGAGCCGCTTCAACAATTGAGTAATTCTGGTCTAGTACTAGTTGTGCAGATTCGAGTTTAAATTCTGCACTAAACAGCCTTCTTGTACGTTTTTTCATAGTGTCACCTGTTAACTTATGAGGTGATGATATCACCTCTAACTAGGTGGCCAAATTCACCGTACCACTACA
>NZ_JBFRIY010000116.1:0-918 GCF_041468565.1 Shewanella sp. 10N.286.54.B9 | reverse complement strand
TATTAGTTGACCACTACATAATGAATGAAGAGCATCCACTCTTTCCATTAAAGTATTCGACACATCCCACTAAAAGTTGCCATATCGTTAGACAGGACAATGTAAGCTTGTGCTTTAAACTTGTAGTATTTAAACTTTATTACATAAAAGATTATTACCCTAAGCCCTTGATGAGTATGATTAGGTCCTCTTTGATGAATGGTTCATTACCAATAAAAACTGCTCCTAAGGTGAGTTGGAAAAATTTTATTTGGTTGTATCTCGCAGCCTTATCCTTCACTATTTTTAGCGTCATGTTTCTTGACCGGAATATCGCCACTTGGATGCATCAAAACAGCCACGCCAGCCATATTTTTAAGCCTTTAAGCCAAATGCCTCTGCTATTTGAAATACTTTCGGCTTTGGTCATCATCAGCTGTTTGACCTCAAAAGGTCGAAAGCACTTCTCAAGCCTTGCGTTTAGCTTAGGCATAACTTTAATCCTTGCGACGACCTTTCGTCTTGGAGCCAAATTCATTTTTGGCCGTACTTGGCCAGAGACATGGATTCATACAGACACTGGTAGCAATCCCTCTTGGATCAACGACGGCATTGAAGGCTTTCACCCATTCGCAGAGGGTCTAGCTTACAACTCATTTCCCTCGGGCCATGCTCTATTTACTTACGCACTGGTGAGCGTGTTTTGGTGGCGTTTCCCACAGCTTAAAATCGTGTGGATATTGGCGATGCTAGGCGCAATTGTAGGCCAGTTAGGGCAAAATTATCATTACTTAGGCGACCTCGTCGCCGGCGCGACCTTAGGCATCTTCACTGCTCATGTGTCGATAAAGCTGACCTGTTACTTTATACAGCGGCTTGAGCGGTAATATAGTCTACATATACCCGTGCAACTTGAAGGTGCAGGGTTCAGTGGGAGTT
>NZ_JBFRIY010000115.1:0-3758 GCF_041468565.1 Shewanella sp. 10N.286.54.B9 | reverse complement strand
ATTTTTACTGTGTTGTAGACTATTTGTGGAGAATAACTAAACGGCATAGCCTCCGCCTTGTCAAAATAGCCAATAAACTGCGGCAAAAACAACCGTGAAAGATCAACAGCCCCTAATACTTTTCAGTTGATTAAAGCCAAACACACACGCTAAGCAGATAAAACCACTTACTACGCCAATTAAGTGCGCCTCAGTAGCAACACGGGCACCGATGAGGGATGTCACTTCTTGGCTGGCACCAAAGGATTGCTCATAGGTCACTTTTAAAATCACCCCAAGCGTTAATAAGTAACCCATTTTAAGCCCTTTGCAGATATCTTGCACCGCACCATAAACAAAAAGCCCATGTAACAACCCACTCAGGCCAACGTAACCTAGGGTGTTTGGAAAGAATATGAGTAATCCAAAGCCTTGCATTAAACCTAAGCTTAACACTAAAAGAGCGACTGTTTTGGCACTGTAATGTTGCTCAAACAGTAACACTATTACCCACAAACCCGCCAAATTCATGGCTAAATGCCAGATATTGGTATGCAGGAAATTTCCACTTAATAACCGCCACCATTGCCCCTCTAGAATGTTGTCTCGTCTATAGGCTAAAGCATCATCTAAACCTAAAGAGAATAGAAGGATGCAAAGTAAGCTTATTAATGTGACCACAAAGTAGCGATTTTTGACTATTGGCATTATTTTGCGCATTTCGCGGTTAGCTGTGCTTGAATGGCCGTCGAATTTGCTAAATACTCATCGAGTCCGCGTTGACGCAATATACAGGCTGGGCATGTACCACAACCATCACCCTTTAAGCCGTTATAGCAGGTAAGAGTCTGATGACGAACTAACTCCAGGCTATCGTATTTATCTGCAAGCGCCCAGGTTTCCGCTTTATCAAGCCACATTAATGGGGTGCTGATGGTGAGTTGTTTATCCATCCCTTGCATCAGTGCGGTTTGCATTGACTTAATGAACTCATTACGACAATCAGGATAGCCAGAGAAATCTGTTTCACAAACTCCTGTAATAATGACTTCGGCATTTATTTGGTATGCGTAGATCCCTGCAAGAGTAAGAAATAAAATATTTCGCCCTGGAACAAATGTGTTGGGGATTGCGTTGCCGTCTTTATTATCCTCGATTGGGATATCGCGGGTGAGAGCTGAAACCGTTAGATCATTTAAGATCCCAACATCTAGTACCTGATGACTTTTAGCACCTAATTTAGAAGATAACTCTTTGGCTATCTCTATCTCTTGCCTATGTCTTTGGCCGTAATCGAAAGTCACGCAATGAACTTCGTCATATTGGGTGAGTGCTTGAATTAGACAGGTCGTGGAATCTTGCCCACCAGAAAATACGACAATTGCTTTTGACATAATAATAGAACTTCAATTTATATGGAGATGAGAGGCGATAGTTTAACGCAGCGCGGTTTGCATTTAAACTACTTGCTACACGGTTAAAAATCCTCTATAAATGCCGCCCTGCTGAACTCGAGGAAAAGATGATGAACTATCCAGTCAATGAAGTGTTTGAAACCATACAAGGTGAAGGCTATTTTACCGGAGTACCGGCTATATTTGTAAGGCTTCAAGGTTGTCCTGTTGGCTGCGCTTGGTGTGATACCAAACACACCTGGGACGTTATAGAGGCAAATCGAGTTGCGCCAGAGTTAGTGATCCAAGTTGACGGAACGATAGGGCGTTGGTCTGAGTTAACTAGCGAGCAGTTGGTTAACGCTTTTAAAGGCAAGGGATTTACGGCTAAACATATCGTGATAACCGGCGGCGAGCCTTGCATGTACGACCTCTCAGAGCTAACCCGCTACTTGCATCAGAATGGCTATCAGACACAGATAGAAACCAGTGGCACCTTTGAGGTGGCATGTGACAGCGAAACTTGGGTTACTGTGTCACCTAAAATTAATATGAAAGGTGGTTATAAGGTACTAAAACAAGCACTTGAGCGAGCTAATGAGATTAAGCATCCTATTGCCACAAGCAATCATATTGATGAGCTAGATGCTCTCTTAGCCGATATTGATTTAGCTGATAAGACGGTCTGTTTACAACCAATTAGCCAAAAGCCGAGAGCGACTGAACTTGCGATGAAGACTTGTATCGATAGAAACTGGCGCCTTTCAATTCAAACCCATAAGTATCTAGACATAGATTAATTAGAAAATGGATATGAATGGTTTTCGTTAGAGCTATTAATCTATTGCGAATGCTACAAAATACAGCCCTTGTGAGTAACACTCAGCAAGGGCTTTTTTATACTGACTACTATTTAGCGGCTGGACAGTTAAGCACACTTGTTTCACTGAAGTGGGCTAGGGCATTGTTATAAGGTGTCAAATCGCCAATATTGTCTGCAATCCACTGTTCATCGTAATAGGTATCAAGATAACGCTCACCGGAATCGCAAATTAAGGTCACAATTGATCCAGTCTCTCCTCTCTTTGCCATCTCAGATGCGAGCTGTAACGCGCCGTAAAGGTTTGTTCCGGTCGATGGGCCAGTCTTTCGGCCGATGATGTTCTCTAACCAGTTTATGGTTGCTACAGATGCTGGGTCTGGAATTTTACGCATTTCATCGACAACGCCAGGGATAAATGAGGGCTCCACTCTTGGGCGACCAATCCCTTCAATTTTACTACCATTGGTGCAGGTGATATCAGCGTTACCAGTATTAAAGTAATCGAAAAATACTGAATTCTCAGGATCAACAACGCACAACTTCGTCGCTAAACGTTGATAGCGTATATAGCGTCCTATTGTCGCTGACGTGCCACCCGTGCCTGGACTCATGACAATCCATGATGGGATAGAGTGTTGTTCTCTCTCCATTTGATTAAAAATAGAGTTGGCAATGTTATTGTTACCGCGCCAATCGGTGGCTCGCTCTGCGTAAGTAAACTGATCCATATAATGGCCATCTAACTCTTTGGCTAAACGCTCTGATTCAGCGTAGATCTTACTTGAATGGTCGACAAAGTGGCATTGGCCGCCGTAGAACTCAATTTGTTGTATTTTTTTCTTCGCGGTGCTGCTTGGCATAACGGCAATAAAAGGTAGCCCAAGTAGGCGGGCAAAGTAGGCTTCTGATACAGCGGTGCTGCCTGAAGATGATTCGATAACTGTGGTGTTCTCTTTGATCCAGCCATTACATAGAGCGTAAAGAAAAAGTGAACGCGCGAGTCTATGTTTCAAACTACCAGTAGGGTGGGTACTTTCATCTTTAAGGTAAATATCAATGCCACTCAAATTGGGAGTATCAAGTTTTATTAGATGAGTGTCTGCACTTCGTTGAAAGTCTGCATCGATTTTTTCGATGGCTTGATTTACCCAAGAACTAGTCACAATAAGGCCTTTGATGTTGATCAGAAAGCTAAATCATAGTGAAATTAAGGGCACAATGGTAGAGACAATAACAGATAATAATCAGAAATTTATAACCGTAACAATAGCTCATTACTTGATTAACTTTGAAGTTACAAATGAACGATGTTGAGTATTTTTAAATTAACGGAGAAAGATGTTGAGCAAGAATTCACGTCGAATAGATATTGCAAGAGAGTTAAGAAGTGGTGGAGGGAGAAGGATTCGAACCTTCGAAGGCTGAGCCATCAGATTTACAATCTGGTCCCTTTGGCCACTCGGGAACCCCTCCACATTTTCTTACTGTTTACTGCACACAATATTGGCCTATTGTGTTTTTTACATTTTAATTTGTTGATAGAAATGGTGGAGGGAGAAGGA
>NZ_JBFRIY010000114.1:0-2418 GCF_041468565.1 Shewanella sp. 10N.286.54.B9 | reverse complement strand
TTTAAAATGAATTTGGAGATTAGAGGTTAGCCAGCATACCCAAGGAAATAAACAGATCAACATGGATGTGGGAATTTACTTTTTAAAATGAATTTGGAGATAAGAGGTTAGCCAGCATACCCAAGGAAATAAACAGATCAAGATGGGGGAATTTACTTCCAAGAGTACGCTAACTTATCGTTCTTTCGCCTGAAATCCCGATGAAATGAAGTCTACAGAACTTGTCTTAAACAAATCTTAAGATAATCGATTGCTGTAGCTTCTTACTCATTTTCTGGTGAAATAAGCTGTAAGCGCTTATCCATTAAGTCTTTCACTAATGGCGTGAGGATAAGCTCCATGGCAAGTGACATCTTGCCTCCTGGTACGACTAGTGTGTTTATACGAGACATGAATGAGCCTTGGATCATGCGTAGGTAATAAGGGAAATCGACATTCTTGATGCCTCGAAAGCGGATCACAACAAAGCTTTCATCCAAACTGGGAATACTTTTGGCACTAAAAGGGTTTGAGGTATCAACAGTCGGTACGCGCTGAAAATTAATGTGAGTTCGGGAAAATTGTGGCGTCATATGGTTGATATAATCGTCCATACTGCGCACTATCGAATCCATCACTTTTTCGCGGCTATGGCCTCTATCTGAAGTGTCACGAATGATCTTTTGGATCCACTCTAAATTGACAATGGGCACCATGCCTATCAGCAGGTCAACGTGCTGTGCGACATCACAGTCATCAGTGACGACACCGCCATGTAAGCCTTCGTAGTAAAGCATTTCAGTATTTTCAGGCAGTGGATGCCATTGAGTAAAGGTTCCTGGCATTTGGTTAAAAGGCACGGCTTCATCAAAGGTGTGCAGGTAAGCGCGTGTTTCTCCTTGCCCAGTGCTGCCATAATCACTAAAACATTGCTCAAGACGCTGGAAATCATTGGCTTCAGGGCCAAAATAACTGATATTTCTATTTTCAGTTTTTTCTTTACGGATCATCACTGCCATTTCAGGACGGGTGAAATGGTGGAAGCTATCGCCCTCAACAATGGCTGCATTAATCCCCAGCTGCCTAAAGATATGGTTGAATGCTGTGGTTGTTGTCGTCGTACCTGCACCGGATGAACCTGTTACAGCAATAATCGGATGTTTCGCTGACATTTTTTTACCTAAAATAGAGACAGTTAAATATCACCTGTAGACAGCCAAATATGGCTAACGGTATTGATTCTGCAATAAACCAGATTATTTAAAAACTGTGTGTGAATTTATATACCCATTCTATTTCAAAGTGCCTATTCCAGACACTCCATTGGGTGGGTTTAAAAGCGATGTTAATTGTGTCACTGGACTAGACAATAGACTCGCTATTGCACTGCGTCTAGAGCTTTGTTTTAGTCACTTTTAATTCCCACTGAAATAGCAAATATTGAAGTCGAATGGGTATAGTTATACGTATTCGTAACACTTAGGTCAATCTTGAGCTGAGTCCACGGAGACAATATCCTCTTTGCGTCTTATGGCGATAGACTCTTCCTCTTCACTAAACTCGACCACTAATTCCCCGCGAGAAAGTGCACTGCGGCAATGCGCTATTGCTGATTGCAAGCTGTCTTCGCCAGTGCTTGCAAAACTGCCATCTTCGAGTTGACCAATGAGAAACTCTTTGATGAGGTTCTCGAGGGTTTCTGCAGGTAATTGGTTCAGTGCTTCGTATGGAACTAGCATCAATGATTTCCAGATTTATCAATGTGAGAGGTTAAAAATGACAAGATTCTTTTTTCAATATAGTAGCGCGGCCGCCAAGGTGAACCACCTTCGATAAATCCAACGTGTCCGCCATTATCATGCAGTTCGTATTCAACTTGCTCTGCTAATTGTTCATCAGTAGGGATGACCGCGTGAGTCATAAACGGGTCGTCTTTAGCGTGAATGACTAAAGTTGGCTTTTGGATTTGACTCAAATAAGGCATACCACTAGCTCTATGGTAGTAGTCATCAACATCGTTAAAGCCATGCAGCGGTGCTGTGATTTTGTCATCAAAAGCGTAAAAAGTGGTGAGTTGCTCAATCTCGGCCTTGCCAATGGGCATGAGTGGCTGCAATGCAGGTGTAGCGACTTTACCAAGCATTTTTTCTTGCAACTGCTTTATTAAATAGCTCTGATATACTTTGGAGAAGCCTTTTTCGAGTCTTTTAGCACACGCGGCTAGATGCAGTGGTGCAGATACTGCTACAGCCCGTTCTAGTAAGCTTTTTTGTTGCAGCTCACCTTGATACTTGACCAATACATTGCCGCCAAGGCTATAGCCGACAGCAAGTAACGGCGAGTCTGGATATCGTTGTTTCAGTTGAATCAAGGTTTGCTGAATGTCTTGAGTATCACCGCTATGATAGCCTCTGACGAGTCGATTAAGCTCTCCAGAGC
>NZ_JBFRIY010000113.1:0-608 GCF_041468565.1 Shewanella sp. 10N.286.54.B9 | reverse complement strand
GACGAATCCCCACAAAAAGACAAACGGAAATAATGAGATAGGCGAAAGTATGAGGAACATTCATGGCATTTGGTGATCAAATTTATCGCCAAACAAAAATTACCACGAGTAAATGCCATGAATGCGAAACAAGTTTTATCAAAATGCCTATCGCTTGTCACCCCGTTAATGCACAAAACACGCCGACAAAGTTTGTTTTCAGCAATCGAAAGCTCAATGAACGGTGCCTCCTTATCAATCACTGGCCTTGGTCGCGATATTGATAGTAAAGTCATGGAAAAGCATAAGATTAAACGTGTAGATAGACTTTGTAGTAACGCCAACTTACATCGCGATATTGAGTTCATCTATACCCGTATGACCTACCTGTTAGTCGGGACAGTGAAACAGCCAATCATTCATATCGATTGGTCAGATCTTGATGACCGAAAGCAACATTTTCTTATCCGAGCATCACTCGCTTCTCAAGGACGCTCTTTAACACTTTACGAAGAGATACACCCACAGAATAAGAAAGAGAAGCCAAGAACTCACCTATTATTTTTGACAAAACTAAAGGCTATGCTGCCCAATAACTGCAAGCCTATCATCGTAACTGACGCTGGCTT
>NZ_JBFRIY010000112.1:0-4511 GCF_041468565.1 Shewanella sp. 10N.286.54.B9 | reverse complement strand
ACTGCGTTACGAGCTTTTCGCTTAGCCAGCTAAGCATCATCGCTCAAGCCTTGTACTAAAATAATTGAATTCGAACAAAAACTAAGCTCGAAAGATCAACAGCCCCTAGCCTTCGTCCCTTTAAAGCACAATGTCAGCAAAATGCGATAGAAGCAGTACAACGCTTAAAAAACAGACAGTTAAACAGTCAACTTAAAGCTTTCTTTAGCCACTTTACCGCATGCATGGGTGATAAATATATTCAGACAACTGAATTGCTACCGCAACAAGTTGGCACTTGTTTAAGCGAGTAAATAACGACCTATTCAGGTCATTAGCTTCAATCTCTACAGCCCCGCCCACTCCCCGTGGGCTTTGTTTTAGCACTAGAGACTCAAACTGCTAACTACATCACGCTCCTTTACACTTCTTTAATTGAACTTGTAACTGAGTTTAATTACCATTCTCAGCTTCAAAGTTTACTTATTTACCTGTGATACATTCCAGATAAAAATAAAGCCTTTATACAACTAAAAGTAAGCTATTAGCCGTAGTTGTCTTGCGCTTATATTTTGCCAAGACCGATTTGAGATCTTAACAATGAATGTCGTTCCCGCTTTAAAATGGTTCCACAATTGGGTTGGTTTTTTTATTAGTATTACCATGCTAATTGTATTAACAACAGGCGTTTACCTTGGCAGCATGGACATGCTAAAACGCCTTGATGACAAAGGGCAACAATACGCACCACTGTCAATAGAGCGAAAAGCTGAAGTGACCAATACGCTGTTTGAACGCTACCCAGAAATAAGCAGTGTTCGCTTTCCTACTGAGCACACCCCTTATATTCAAGCTGGTGCAAGAGGCACTACAATAGCGTTAGATAATGAGCTCAATGAGCTGTCTATTCGCAAGTTTTCTGAAATGCCGATGTATAGCACCGTCTTTTGGTTACACAGAAACTTCTTAATGGGTGACTTTGGTAAGTACCTCAATGCCTGGGCAGCAATGATTGGCGCGGTCATCACCTTGGTGGGGATCTACCTATGGTGGCGGGTGCGTAAAGGTTTTCGCTTAAAACAAAGTCTCCCAAAAGATACTCGCTCAAGCAGTTTGTTAAAAAGCCACATTCAACTAGGGCTGTTTATCTCTGTTCCCTTATTCGTTTTGTGTTTAAGTGGCTTTTTAATCACTTATAAAGGTTTGTGGTTCGGAGCATTAAAACCAACTTCAAACATAGAGATTAGTTACCCTAAAAGCCAAGCCAACGATTGGCCAAGCCAATTACAAACCGCGCAAGACATTTGGCCAGAATCTCAACTAGTTGCTGTCAGTAAAGCTCGCGCTAAAAAGCCTAAAGAGGGTGAACCAGCAGCAGAGCCTAGCTATAGCATCCAGTTTGATAGCCATAGTGACGTGTGGTTGCGTAATGCTGACCGTATAACCATAAGCCATGCAGAAGGAACGATTCAGGCCGTACTGAAACATAGCGATAGACCACTATCAGGGCGAATTGCAAGTTTTGTAAGGCCGTTACACGACGCGCTGAATATGCCATTTAGTTACGTGCTTTTTATCACTTCAGTGTCGGTGATTGGCAGCATGATATTAATGTTTAGCGCGCTGACCTTCTATCGCCGTATATTTAAGAAAAAGCGTAAGTAACAGCAATATATATAACAGCGACGAATTGCTAGCGTGGCAACTAACGCTAGCAATTGTCGCCCGCTTTTATAGCTATCACCGCTCTGTAATCTCTGTAAAACCCTCTACTGCAAAACTTTGCTAACAATTAGCCTGTTGACATTTTATGCCATTTATAGAAGATTATAGCGTCAAAAAACTATAATAACTTCAGCAAGGAAGAGCATAAAATAATGAAAAAATCACTAATTGCTATTGCCTTAGCCACTACCTTTTTAGGTGGCTGCGGCGCTTCGGATGTTAATGAAACAGCAGCAACAGAAGTCACTAAGACAACTGCAACTAAAGCGGAACTAGGCAGCTTCGGGGTTGACCTTTCTGCACGAAATGAAGCAGTCAAACCTGGCGATGATTTCTTTATGTACGCCAGCGGTACATGGTATGACCATTACATCATGCCAGCGGATAAGACTCGCTATGGCGCATTTACCGGTCTTGCTGAGCGCAGTGAAGAACAAGTTAAAGAGATCATCGATGATATTGCTAGTCGTAGTGATTTAAATGCTGAAGAGCAGTTAATTGCTGATTTCTACAAGTCATATATGGATACTGACACCATCAATAAGCTTGGGATCACGCCTATTCAAGGCACCTTAGACCAGATCTCAGCAATCAAAAATACCGATGATTTAACCAAAGTATTTGGTCAAGCATGGCTGACAGGTGCAACCTCGCCAATTTCTGGCGGCATGTGGTTTAACCGCCTAGACCCTAATCAATATGAAATGTCGATTGGCGCAGGCGGCTTAGGTCTACCAGATCGTTCATACTACCTGGAAGATAGCGAGCGATTCGTTAAAATCCGTAGTGCTTATGTTAGTCACATTGCACAAATGCTTGCATTCGCTGGCGTTAAAGATGGTCAAGCACGCGCAGAAGCTATACTCGCGTTAGAAACTAAGATGGCAGAAGGTCAATGGCCACGAGAGAAGCGTCGTAACCGAGACCTAACCTTGAACCAGGTTAAGCGCGCAGATCTTGCTAAACAATACCCAGGCTTTGATTGGGATCTGTACTTCGCAGAAACCGGCTATCAAGTCCCACAGCTAAACATCTCTCAGCCAGATCCGGTTAAAACCATGATTGGCCTAGTCAATAGTGAATCACTTAAAGTTTGGCAAGATTACCTCACTTTCCATACGGTAAGTAACAACTCAGATGTGCTATCTGAAGACATTTACGCTGCCAACTTTGACTTTTATGGCAAAACACTTAGCGGACAGCAAGAACCTCGTCCACGTTGGAAACGTGCAATTTCAGAAATGTCAGGCACACAATCTTTAGGTTTTGCTATTGGTAAAGTGTACGTAGCCCGCTACTTCCCAGAGTCTTCGAAGCAGCAGATGTCTGAACTGGTTGAAAATTTACGTACCGCTATGGGTCAACGTATTGATGATCTTGACTGGATGGGTGACGAAACCAAAGTTAATGCTCATGCAAAACTTGCCGCTTTCAACCCTAAAATTGGTTACCCAGATGTATGGCAAGAGTTCGATGGGTTAGTGCTGACCAATAAAGATTTAGTCGGTAACATTCATAATCTGCGTGAGTACTTTAAAGCTGATAGCGTTGCTAAAGAGCTAAAGAAAACTGACCGTAACCGTTGGGGTATGACACCACAACGTGTTAATGCTTATTACAACAGCTCGTTTAACGAGATTGTATTCCCTGCAGCTATTTTACAGCCACCATTTTTCGACCCGAATGCTGACGCAGCTGTCAACTATGGCGGTATTGGCGCGGTTATCGGCCATGAAATGGGCCACGGTTTTGATGACCAAGGTTCTAAGTCTGACGCAAACGGCATTCAACGCAACTGGTGGACAGATGCCGATCGTGCTGCATTTGACGCTAAAGCTGATCAGTTAGCGGCTCAATACAGTAAGTATGAACCCATCCCTGATAACTTCGTTAACGGCCGAAATAGCCTTGGCGAAAACATTGGTGACGTAGGTGGTCTGTCAATGGCTTATCACGCATACAAACTTAGCCTTAATGGCAAAGAAGCGCCGGTAATCGACGGAGTGACGGGCGATCAACGCTTCTTCCTTGCTTGGGCACAAGTTTGGAAAGAGAAACGCACCGAGCAAAGCATGCTGAACCAGCTGCGAGCCGGTACTCATGCTCCAGGTCGTTACCGTGCTCAAGCTCCACGCAACCACGATGCATGGTACAAAGCTTTTGATGTTAAACCAGGTGATGCACTTTACTTAACTGAAGAAGAACGTGTACGTATTTGGTAAATAATATGAGCATGTAGGTATAAGAAAATAAAAAGCCCCGCTTATGCAAGCGGGGCTTTTTTATTCAGGACGGGACAAGCTGTGAAAAGCTTAATGCTTGCCTTTTACGCCATGACGTACCATCTCTTTACCGGTAACGAAGATTTCGTCGGTGATCCAACGGGCATGTAATAACTTATGGTTATTGTCAAAAACAGCAACAAAGTGACGCCCATCGGCGTTATTAGTTGCCATCCCCACCCCTTCGACCCCAACGAGACCTAGACCGCCATTTTCAACTGATAGTAGGAATGCTTCTAGTTTATCTAAGCTATCAATCACACTTTGTTCATCACTCATAGTACTCTCTCTTCATCTTGCCCAAACTATGTATGCTAAAGCTTGGTTAGAATTGCCATATTGGCGCCATTTTAACGCGTCTATGGTTAAATTTGCACTGAGTTAATGGCAAGTCAGAAAAAGTTTGCAACTTATACCAGTCACAGTAAGTAAGTGTTCAGAAATAGCGTAGGAAAAACGCTTGAGAACAAGGCGAGAATTTTCGATAACTAGGGGCTGTTAATCTTTCACGGTTGTTTTTGCCGC
>NZ_JBFRIY010000111.1:954-1393 GCF_041468565.1 Shewanella sp. 10N.286.54.B9 | reverse complement strand
CACAGCCACCTTCGCTACCAGTTATCAACACGCAGGCTTCGTTCTCAATCCTGATGGCAGCTACACACTCGATCCCACCGATCCGAGTTTTAATCATCTCGCGGTCGGTGAGCATGAAACCTTGATCATTCCAGTGACGGCGATCGATAACAATAATGGTCAAAGTGCACCACAAAACCTGATAATCAAGATCGACGGCACTAACGATAATCCTGTGGTTAGTCATATAGGATCGAGAACGGTCAATGAAGGCGATCTACAAGTCACAGGCCAAATTACTGCTACCGATCTCGACCATGGCGACACAGCCACTTTCACCACGACTTATCAACATGCAGGTTTCATACTCAACCAAGATGGCAGCTACACGCTCGATCCCACCGATGAGAGTTTTAATCATCTCGCCGTGGGTGAGCATGAAACCCTGATCATTCCAGTG
>NZ_JBFRIY010000111.1:0-222 GCF_041468565.1 Shewanella sp. 10N.286.54.B9 | reverse complement strand
GCTCAAAGTGCCCCGCAAAATTTAGTCATTCGCATCGACGGCACTAACGATAATCCAGTGGTCAGCCATATCAGTTCGAAGACGATCGATGAAGGCTCTGCGAAGATCAGCGGGCAGATCACTGCTACCGATCTCGACCATGGCGACACAGCCACTTTCACCACGACTTATCAACATGCAGGTTTCATACTCAACCAAGATGGTAGTTATACACTCGATCCC
>NZ_JBFRIY010000110.1:0-4325 GCF_041468565.1 Shewanella sp. 10N.286.54.B9 | reverse complement strand
GCAGAGATAGCAGCAGTTAGTGTTGTTTTACCATGGTCGACGTGTCCAATGGTACCAACGTTAACATGCGGTTTACTACGTTCAAATTTTTCTTTAGCCATGGTATTGCCCCAATCCAAAGTACTGGTGATGAAACTGCATATAGCAAAAAATCCGATGCATAAATGTCATCGAATCAGTTAGTAAGATAATTGAGGTACATATGAAGCAGGAGGCGTGCTGACAGGTAGTCTTAAACTGGAAAAAGCACTCGTTATCGAGTGCTTTCTACTGATTAAGTATTATCAGCAAGAATTTGGAGCGGATGGCGGGAATCGAACCCGCGTTATCAGCTTGGAAGGCTGGAGTAATACCATTATACGACATCCGCGCAACCTACTTCAGGTTACCTAACTACCTAGAAATTGGTGGAGGGAGAAGGATTCGAACCTTCGAAGGCTGAGCCGTCAGATTTACAATCTGATCCCTTTGGCCACTCGGGAACCCCTCCAGAGAAATGGTGCCGGCACCAAGAGTCGAACTCGGGACCTACTGATTACAAGTCAGTTGCTCTACCAACTGAGCTATGCCGGCGTGTCATTTCGGTAGCGGATATTATGGAAATGTGAGCACAAGTGCAATAGTAAAATCGATTTTTTTATAAAAAAAAGCTCAAACGACGCTTTTTTATGCTCACTTTAGCCATAACGGATACTTTTGCAGCGATTAATCTCATTTACCTAGCATTGACTGTTCGTCTAATCCCGTAGCGGTTGTCGATAATAAATTCATAGTGTAATGTGCCCTCCTTAATGGAGAACTTCGCAATGACGCCAACCAATCAAATTCATAATGCACTTTATCTACCTTTTCAGCGCGAACAGTGGGCTGAATTACGCGAGTCAGTGCCTTTAACACTGAGTGAAAATGATCTGGCAGACCTACGCGGTATTAATGAAAAAATATCGCTATCTGAAGTGACCGATATTTATCTGCCATTAAGCCGACTTCTCAACTTAAATGTCGGTGCGAAGCAGCAAAGAGGCTTAGCACTCAATGAGTTTCTTGGACGCGTACCACCTAAAAGACCCTATATCATTAGTATTGCTGGCAGTGTCGCAGTAGGAAAAAGTACTACTGCACGTATCTTGCAGGCATTATTGAGCCATTGGCCAGAGCACCCTAAAGTGGATCTGATTACCACAGATGGATTCTTGCACCCACTTGCCGAGCTTAAACGTCGCGGATTAATGCAACGTAAAGGTTTCCCTGAAAGCTATGATATGAAAGGCTTAGTTGACTTTATCTCTGCGATAAAAGCGGGGGAAGCAGCAGTGAGCGCACCCATTTACTCACACATTACCTATGACCGAGTGCCCGACCAATATCAGTGGATCCGTCAACCTGATATCCTCATCATTGAGGGCCTAAACGTACTGCAAACAGGACAAGACTCGGCAGTCGATACTAAGCGACCATTTGTATCTGACTTTGTGGATTTTAGTATCTATGTCGACGCAGAAGAAGAGTTGTTGAAAAAGTGGTACATCGAGCGTTTTTTACAATTTAGAACCGGCGCGTTTAGCGAAGAAAGTTCCTACTTCCATCATTACTCTCAGCTAACAGATTACGAGGCTACTGGCATCGCATCAAAAATCTGGGACAGCATCAATGGGCCAAACTTAACCCTAAATATTCAGCCAACCCGAGAACGTGCGCACCTTATCTTGCAAAAAGGACAAGATCATCTCATGGATCAAGTCCTTCTAAGAAAGTGATGTCGATTAATCAGCCTTACGTAGGCTGATTTCACCACCAATAAAGCTCTTTACACCGTCGGCAGTTTCTAACACCACAGCCCCTTGTTTATCAATCCCTTTGGAAATGCCATGAACCTCATCAGTTCCAATAAGCAATTTGATCTGCTGACCAATAAACAGATCTGCAGCCTCCCAACGCTGTTGAAAAGGTGCAAGGCCCTCATTCTGGAATAAGTACAAATCTTGTTGTAGCTGGCGTTGCAGTAGCGCCAGCAATTCCGTCTTACTTGGCATCTTTGCCAACGATGTCAGATCACTCCATGGTTGATCGATTGCATTACCATGCTGCTCACTCATCGCCATGTTTAACCCAACGCCAATAACGAGGCTACACTCACTATCAGTTTGACCAGTCATCTCTATCAGCACACCCGCTAGCTTCTTCCCACCCAAGTAGATATCGTTTGGCCACTTAACACCAACATCTGCAACGTCTAATTGCTCGAGAACCGATACTATTGAACACGCAACAACTAAGCTTAAACCCATAGCTTGCGCCATGCCTTGCGGGAACTGCCAATACATTGAAAAATACAGATGACATCCATAAGGAGACACCCAAGTGCGCCCTCTTCTGCCACGCCCAGCAGACTGATATTCGGCAACACAAATATCACCAGAGTCGAGCTCTTCGGCATGCTTTAAGATGAATGCATTCGTACTTGGGATCTCATCAAAATAGAAGCAGCGCTGACTGATTGTACTTTTTAAAGTGCTCTCATCAACTAAAGACAATGGATTGCTTAGCTTATAGCCTTTTCCTTTTACACAGTAAATATCTACACCATACTCTTCTAGCCCAGAGATATGGTTAGCTATTGCGGTTCTCGATACCCCTAGTTTTTCAGCTAAGACTTCACCAGATACAAAGTGCCCATTCGCTAACTCTGCTAATATGCCTCGCTTACGACTCCACTGTTCTGCCATGCTATAAGTTCCTTTCTCCGGTTGCTGCAATCATTCTAGGTTCAGGTTGTAATCTAATACCAAATTGCTTTTCAATATAATCAACAACATGGCGTGCCAAATTCAAAACATCATCGCTAGTTGCGCTGCCTTTATTAATTAGTACAAGAGCTTGGTTAGCATGCACAGCCGCTCCTCCAACTTGGAAGCCCTTTAGGCCTGCAGCTTCTATAAGCCAGCCCGCAGCGACCTTAGTTTTTCCGGTTTCTTGAGGGTAACCCACTATATTCGGAAATTTAGAGGTTAACGCTAGAAATAGCTCATTTGATATAACCGGGTTTTTGAAAAAGCTGCCGGCATTACCAACTTTAGCGGGATCTGGGAGTTTGCTCATTCTAGTGTCACAGATACACTCAAAAACATCCTTTGGTGTCACGGCAGGATCCTTTAACGCCTTAAGCGGTCCATAATCCAGATTAGGTTGCCAAATTTTGGGTACTTTAAAGCCTACTTTTGTTATAAGCGCTCTACCTAGCAATTGCTGTTTAAAAATGGACTCCCTGTAGCTAAAGTCACACTCATTGGCACTTAAGCGAATGTGCTCGCCTGTCGATAAATCACAATATTCAACCCATTCACATATGTCTTTTATCTCGACACCATATGCACCGATATTTTGAATCGGAGCAGCGCCAACCTTACCCGGAATAAGTGCGAGATTTTCAAAGCCTGCAATCCCCTGAGAGAGGCAAAAGCATACAAGTTCATGCCAATCCTCACCTGCCTCTACAGAAAGAAGGTGATAACCCTCTGTCGAGGTCACTTCGATCCCTTTAGTTTCAACGACAACTACAGTGCCAGCAAAGTCATCGCATAAAATAACATTACTACCGCCACCGAGGATCAACATAGGCTGATTAGAGGCATATAAATCTATGCAAATAGCGCACAACTCTTCGGTAGTTTTAGCGAACAGCAGTGCGCGACAATGATGTTCGAGCCCAAACGTATTATGCGATTTCAATGAAAAAATGTCGGTCACGGAGGCAATCTTATAGATCAGAGACAATGATGCATTGTAGCGTAAACCGGAATTACTCAGTAGTCCTCTCTATTGATTTAGATACGCTCATTAGATAAAAGTAAAGCGCTTAGTAGGGAATTAGGGATCGCCCATGCCTCCTAACCATAACTAATACCAATTCCATTAAAGATTTGCTCAGTCAGAGCTTCAACGGCAAGGGAGTGAATTAAAGGGCGGATAGAAGTCGTTTAACGTGACAAGGAAAACTTTTAAGTTGGTTTTCCTCAATGAAAAGCCTCTACATTCTTTAAACAAAAGCGTAGAGGCTTTCATCTTTATAACTTCAGAGCCAAGTGAATTCATTTTAATGCCAGCTAAGCCATTATCAACTGGACTATCAATGCACCAATCAGACTTATTTTTGCTTTTTCCACAACGAAAAAAGCTTCTACATTCTTTAAACTAAAAGCGTAGAGGCTTTCATCTTTATAGCTTCAGAGCCAAGCGGGATCATTTTAATGCCAGCAAATCCAGTATCAACTGGACTATCAATGCACCAATCAGACTTATTTTTGCTTTTCCACAACGAAAAAAGC
>NZ_JBFRIY010000109.1:0-1111 GCF_041468565.1 Shewanella sp. 10N.286.54.B9 | reverse complement strand
CTAACTGCTGCTATCTCTGCTGTTTTGACTAAAACATACGGTGGTGAAGTTAAAGATTTCGCACAAATCGATAACGCTCCTGAAGAGCGCGAGCGTGGTATTACAATTAATACTTCTCACATCGAATATGACACTCCATCACGTCACTACGCACACGTAGATTGTCCTGGTCACGCCGATTATGTTAAAAACATGATTACTGGTGCTGCTCAAATGGACGGCGCGATTCTAGTAGTTGCTTCTACAGATGGTCCAATGCCACAAACACGTGAGCACATCCTGCTTTCACGTCAGGTTGGCGTACCATTCATCATCGTATTCATGAACAAATGTGACATGGTAGATGACGAAGAGCTTCTTGAGCTTGTAGAAATGGAAGTTCGTGAACTTCTTTCTGAATATGACTTCCCAGGTGATGACTTACCAGTTATCCAAGGTTCTGCGCTTAAAGCCCTTGAAGGCGAGCCAGAGTGGGAAGCTAAGATCCTTGAGCTTGCTGAAGCTCTAGATACTTACATTCCAGAGCCAGAGCGTGCTATTGATGGTGCGTTCATTCTTCCAATTGAAGATGTATTCTCAATCTCAGGCCGTGGTACAGTTGTAACTGGTCGTGTAGAGCGCGGTATCATCAAAGTTGGTGAAGAAGTAGAAATCGTTGGTATCAAAGATACAACTAAGACTACTTGTACTGGTGTTGAAATGTTCCGTAAGCTTCTTGACGAAGGTCGTGCTGGCGAGAACTGTGGTGTTCTTCTACGTGGTACTAAGCGTGAAGATGTTGAGCGTGGTCAGGTTCTTGCTGCTCCTGGTTCAATCACTCCACATACAACATTCAAGTCAGAAATCTACGTTCTGTCTAAAGAAGAAGGTGGACGTCATACTCCATTCTTCAAAGGCTACCGTCCACAGTTCTACTTCCGTACAACTGACGTAACCGGTACTATCGAATTGCCAGAAGGCGTAGAGATGGTAATGCCTGGTGACAACGTTGCTATGACAGTAACACTAATCTGCCCAATCGCGATGGACGAAGGTTTACGCTTCGCAATCCGTGAAGGTGGACGTACAGTTGGTGCTGGTGTTGTTGCAGAGATCGTTGCTTAATAGCGAC
>NZ_JBFRIY010000108.1:0-305 GCF_041468565.1 Shewanella sp. 10N.286.54.B9 | reverse complement strand
AGGGCGTTGACCAGTGCGTTGTCGGCTAAAGTGTAGCTCCACACACCAGTGTTAGCGTCGATATCGAATGTGCCGTAGTCGTTAACTTGGGCGGCAAAACTCCAGCTCCAGCTGGCGCCGTTATCGATATCATCGGCGGTTAAGGTGCCGCCGGTCATTAAGTTGCCCGGCTCAGGCACGTTACCGCCATCCATCACGCCGGCTTCTAATACATCGCCAGTGGCATCTTGGATGGTTGAGGTGATAAGCGGAATATCATTAGTACCCGTCACTGTCACAGTCACTAATTGCTGACTGAAGGCGCC
>NZ_JBFRIY010000107.1:0-1366 GCF_041468565.1 Shewanella sp. 10N.286.54.B9 | reverse complement strand
GCTCTCAAGCTCTTTGAAGGAAAGACAGGACAGCCATATCTTTTAATGGCTCCTAGACCTAACCAAAGATTAAAAAAAAGAAAAATATAGGACAGCCATATCTTTATATGGCTCCTGTCACTAACCAAAGATGAGGCGCTTTCGCCTCATCTTTTTGTTGCTGCATGGATAACCCACTAAATTTAAAAGGACTTTCAATAAAAACCCTCAGCGAAAAGACAGGACAGCCATATCTTTTAATGGCTCCCGCTGATTTGAGTTCGTCTGGGCGCGGCATAACCACTCTCCTACTTTAACCAATAACTAAAGCTTAGTAGGAGAGCATTGGTTTAGTCATTTAGTATGGCTGGCTCCGTTTATCGGCTCCGTTGATCAGTCCCTGCATGTTGAACGCAGCGTTAATTCTATTAATTTTCACCGTATAAAGTGATTGATTCCACTTTATCGATAGTGCCATTGATAAATCCTTTGTCGCTGCCAATATTAGAGTAATACTTACCATGAATGTAAACATAGTTTCCTTGAATTAGACCTTTCATTTCTTTTGACATAGTTGCAATTAAAGGAGCACTAACAGCAACAGCATTCTCGTAAATCTTATGTTTAAAAGATCCTTCATCTAAATAAACCATAACAGATTGAGGATTGCTAACATCAACAATACCAACTAGGGCAACTTTCCTCTTTTCATATTTATCAGCATTAGTCATCAAATGAGCTACAGATACTATGCAGTAATTTTGCCCACATCGCTCATTCGCATTTAAAGTCACACTATTAGCCTCTACCTCTATTGAGAAAAGCAAGATAACCGAAAAAATTAAAACCAAAATTTGTCTTACTTCCATATTTATTTCCATACCTCTGAAACAAAATCTCGTGAATCAGAACTTTGAGCTTTTGTAAAAGCACTAAAGTTAAATTTATATAATCGTCTAGAAGGTGAAGCCATATAGGCATTTATTTTGTTTAATTTTGAAAAACCTATATCACCACCTTTGTAATCATGCCCAGAAAACGATTCAGCCCCCTTACTGACTGATCCATGAGTATGAACATAAGCCGTTCTTGCACCAAGTGCTGGTTCCAATGCATATTCAGTATACCTAATAGCATCAGGTTTATATGATGTTACAGGATTAGATAAGTAATACGAATCAGATAAGGCTTCATACCCAATATTGGCAGCCGCGTTCAACATGCAAGTGCACCATTACAGCTAACTCATTGAAGAGACAGTCATCCTGAAGCTTCTGCTAATGTTTATGTGCGACCATAACACAGCAAAGGACTCCAAGATGACTTATACCCACCTTAGCATGTCTGACAGAAAAGCTATTTACTATCGATATAATTCAGGAGATAG
>NZ_JBFRIY010000106.1:0-326 GCF_041468565.1 Shewanella sp. 10N.286.54.B9 | reverse complement strand
CTTCTGCTTGTATAGTGAGTCCCTTGATCGCTATGGAACATAACATCTTTAGGTTTACCTCGACCTTCATAGGCCATTGAAAGCGCTTTGCCCGTTAAACGGCTATCTGGTGATAATGACATAGCCCACCCAATAACTTTACGAGCGAATAGATCAATCACAACCGCTAAGTACATCCAGCGGTTACCAGCCCACACGTAGGTGACATCACCAACCCAAACTTCATTCGGCGCAGTGACAGCGAATTGTCGACCTAGGTGATTAGGGATTTCAATGTGTTCTAGTGTCGCTTTTCGGTATTTGTGCTTAGGTACCTGACAGCTAAC
>NZ_JBFRIY010000105.1:0-253 GCF_041468565.1 Shewanella sp. 10N.286.54.B9 | reverse complement strand
AATTGCTGACTGAAGGCGCCGTGCTCATCGGTGACAGTGACCAAGAAGGTTTCATCGTGCATTTCACCTTGGGCGAGGGCATTAACTAAGGCGTTATCGGCTAAGGTGTAACTCCACACACCAGTGTCAGCGTCAATATCAAAGGTGCCGTAGTCGTTAACTTGGGCGGCAAAACTCCAACTCCAGCTGGCGCCGTTATCGACATCATCGGCGGTTAAGGTGCCGCCAGTCATGAGGTTGCCCGGCTCAGGCA
>NZ_JBFRIY010000104.1:891-1160 GCF_041468565.1 Shewanella sp. 10N.286.54.B9 | reverse complement strand
ATGATCGAGATCGGTGGCGGTGATCTGACCGCTGATCTTCGCAGAGCCTTCATCGATCGTCTTCGAGCTGATATGACTGACTACTGGAATATCGTTAGTGCCATCGATCTTGATTATCAGATTTTGTGGGGCACTTTGAGCGCCATTGTTGTCGGTGGCGGTAACTGGAATGATCAGCGTTTGATGTTCGCCCATCGCTAAATGGTTGAAGCTTGGATCGGTGGGATCAAGTGTGTAGCTGCCGTCAGCATGTAAAACAAAGCCAGCAT
>NZ_JBFRIY010000104.1:0-133 GCF_041468565.1 Shewanella sp. 10N.286.54.B9 | reverse complement strand
AGTTGGTAGCGAAGGTCGCGGTATCGCCATGATCGAGATCGGTGGCGGCGATCTGACCGCTGATCTTAGCTGAGCCTTCATCAACCGTCTTCGAGCTGATATGGCTAACCATAGGATTATCGTTAGTGCCATC
>NZ_JBFRIY010000103.1:0-462 GCF_041468565.1 Shewanella sp. 10N.286.54.B9 | reverse complement strand
TCTTGGTTGAGTATGAAAGCCTGCATGTTGATAGTTGGTAGCGAAGGTCGCGCTGTCGCCATGATCGAGATCGGTAGCAGTAATTTGGCCTGTGACTTGTAGATCGCCTTCATTGACCGTTCTCGATCCTATATGACTAACCACAGGAATATCGTTAGTGCCATCGATCTTGATTATCAGGTTTTGCGGGGCACTTTGAGCGCCATTGTTGTCGGTGGCGGTCACTGGGATGATCAGGGTTTGATGTTCGCCCATAGCTAAATGGTTGAAGCTTGGATCGGTGGGATCGAGTGTGTAGCTACCATCAGCATGTAAAGCAAAGCCAGCGTGTTGATAACTGGTAGCGAAGGTGGCTGTGTCACCGTGGTCGAGATCGGTAGCAGTGATCTGACCGGTAATTGGTTTACTTCCTTCATCAACCATCTTCGAGCTGATATGACTGACTACTGGAATATCGTTAGT
>NZ_JBFRIY010000102.1:0-267 GCF_041468565.1 Shewanella sp. 10N.286.54.B9 | reverse complement strand
GGACGGCGGTAACGTGCCAGAGCCGGGCAACTTCATGACCGGCGGCACCTTAACCGCTGATGATGTCGATAACGGCGCCAGCTGGAGCTGGAGTTTTGTCGCCCAAGTTAACGACTATGGCACATTCGATATTGACGCCGACACTGGTGTGTGGAGCTACACCTTAGCCGATAACGCGCTGGTCAACGCCCTCGCCCAAGGTGAGATGCACGATGAAACCTTCTTGGTCACTGTGACCGATGAACATGGCGCCTTCAGTCAGCAATT
>NZ_JBFRIY010000101.1:0-392 GCF_041468565.1 Shewanella sp. 10N.286.54.B9 | reverse complement strand
GTCACAGTCACTAATTGCTGACTGAAGGCGCCATGTTCATCGGTCACAGTGACCAAGAAGGTTTCATCGTGCATCTCGCCTTGGGCGAGGGCATTGACCAGTGCGTTATCGGCTAAAGTGTAGCTCCACACACCAGTGTTAGCGTCGATATCGAATGTGCCATAGTCGTTAACTTGGGCGGCAAAACTCCAGCTCCAGCTGGCGCCGTTATCGATATCATCGGCGGTTAAGGTGCCGCCGGTCATTAAGTTGCCCGGCTCCGGATCGTTACCGCCATCCATCACGCCAGCTTCTAATACATCGCCAGTGGCATCATCAACACTAGAAGTAATAACTGGAATATCATTAGTACCCGTCACGGTCACAGTCACTAATTGCTGACTGAAGGCGCC
>NZ_JBFRIY010000100.1:0-6783 GCF_041468565.1 Shewanella sp. 10N.286.54.B9 | reverse complement strand
CCGCTAAAACTCGCCTGAAGAAGTGTTTTTGGCCTGCTACTTCGGCAACGAATAAATTCATAAGGGAACAACCATTATGTCATTTATCCGCCTTGAATTAGCGTGCCAAAAACGCTCTGAGTAGATCAACTTCTTATACTGATTGGTATAAGCTATCTCGTATTCTAAACAGACAAAAAAGCCGAGTATTCACTCGGCTTTTGGCGCGTTATAGATTGAGACTTATGGATGACAAACGTTGTGCATCTCTAGGTTAGTCCCAATATCTTTGCTGCGATTAGCTTTAGCATCATCATTACGCAATTGAGTAATGTGGTCTAAATACGCTTGGTCAACATCATTAGTCACATACTTGCCGTCAAACACTGATGTTTCAAAACGCTTAATGGCTGGATTTTCTTGGCGTACCGCTTCGATTAAATCTGGCAATGATTGGAAAATCATGCCGTCGGCACCAATAAGCTTTGTGATCTCTTCAACGTCACGACCATGGGCGATAAGCTCATTAGTCGTTGGCATATCAATACCGTAAACATTCGGGAAACGAATTTCAGGAGCCGCTGAAGCAAAGTATACTTTCTTAGCACCAGCATCACGTGCCATTTCAATGATCTGCTCAGAAGTTGTACCGCGCACTATCGAATCATCAACTAATAAGACGTTCTTACCTTTAAACTCAGCACCAATCGCATTGAGCTTACGACGTACTGACTTCTTACGCTCTTGTTGACCAGGCATAATAAAGGTACGACCGATATAGCGATTTTTAACGAAACCTTGGCGATATGGCAAGTCCATATGACGGGCAATTTCAAGGGCGATATCACACGATGTTTCAGGAATAGGAATAACCACGTCGATATCGTGATCTTCCCATTCTCTCTTGATTTTCTCACCTAACATAGTGCCCATGTTTACACGGCTGCTATAAACAGAGATGTTGTCGATAGTCGAGTCTGGGCGAGCAAAATAAACGAATTCGAAGATACACGGCGCGTAGCTTGGAGTATGAGCACACTGGCGGGTAAATAGCTCACCTTCTAAAGTGATATAAACCGCTTCACCCGGCGCAACATCACGCATAAACTCAAAACCGACTGCATCAAGCGCGACACTTTCAGAAGCGACCATGTACTCTGTACCGGTTTCAGTTTCGTGCTTACCAATAACTAGCGGACGAATACCAAACGGATCTCTAAATGCCATTAAGCCGTGACCGATGACCATAGCCGCAACGGCATAAGCACCACGAGCAATTTCGTGTACTTTAGTGATAGCTTTGAACACATCATCAGCAGACAGGTGTTGGGTGGTCGTATGCTGCAGTTCATCTGCAAGAAGGTTTAACAACACTTCAGAGTCTGAGGTCGTGCTAACGTGACGACGCTGCTTATGCAAGCGTTCATGCAAATCAACCGTGTTGGTTAGATTGCCGTTATGCGCTAATGAGATCCCAAAAGGTGAGTTAACATAAAACGGCTGCGCTTCTGAAGCACTTGAACTTCCGGCCGTTGGGTAACGTACATGACCAATACCTGAATTACCTTGCAGGCGTTGCATATGCTTTGCTTCAAAAACGTCTTTTACTAAGCCATTGGCTTTACGTAATCTAAACGCATATCCGTCTACGGTCACAATGCCAGCAGCATCCTGTCCACGATGCTGAAGCACAGTCAGTGCATCATAAATGGTTTGATTAACCGATGACTGACCAACTATTCCGACAATACCACACATGGGTAAGCTTCCTCATTGTAAGATGTTCTATTATTTAAATATTTTTGCTCCAACCAAGGTAATTCTTGGTTGAAGTCCAAATAATGCTTTAGTGCATTTTATATTTTGGGTACAAAGCTTGAGGTGTTTTCCAAGTAGTCAAAAAACCATTGAATAACAACTCCAAATTCGGGCACGAGTGTTGAACTCTGCCACCAATCTGTATTCGGTGCTCCAGTAAAAGCATCCAAGAAAAATAGTATTGCGCTTACGATTAGTGCGCCTCTCAGTGCACCGAAGCATAAGCCGAGCACTCTATCGGTGCCAGACAATCCGGTTTTAGAAACCAGTTGGCCAATAATGTAGTTAACTAGCGCGCCTAAAATAAGCGTAGAGATAAAGAGAATAGCGACGGCAACACCGTTACGAACCATTTCATCTTGCATCTGGGTTAGATGCGTGGCGAGCTTGAGGTAAAACTGACTGGCGATGAAAAATGCGGCGAACCACACGACTAGTGACATCGCTTCTTTAACAAAGCCTCGTACCAAACTTATCAGTGTCGACAGTCCAATAACGATGATGATGGCGTAATCAATCCAAACCATTGAAGAGTATATCCGGCATAGGGTTTAAGACGGCGCGATTCTATCAGAGACAAGGTTATTTCACACGCTTTGTAGACGAAATAACGATTTCTCAGAATAGGACAATCACACCTTGTTATTTTTCGACAGGGTTGTATGCCACAATGCGGCCTTTCAACTTAGTCTGTTTCTCAATATCTGGCTGCATCGCAACCAATTTATCTTTAGAGATATTTGGCCCAACAAACACTTTAGTCAGTTTTCCATCTACAGGTTTTGTCGGTAACGTATAAGCACTAAAGCCTTTGGCACGCAGGCTTTTTACTAACGCTTCAACATTTGTGGCATTTTTAAAACTACCTAGCTGAATAGTCCAAGCTTTTGAGTTAGCAACAACTTGCTTTTTATTGGCAGCAACCACGGTGCTTTGCGTTTTTACCGCAACATCTTTAACCTTTGGCTCAGTGTTAACCACTGCCGCCGTTTTTTCTTCAATGGCAGGCTCTATTTCCCAGCTATCATCACCAACAGTGGTGGTTGACGCTTCAGTGTCTAGCTCTAGCGTTTCAATCGCTTGTTGCGGTAACTGTGCTTGCTCCACTTCAGGCCTTAGCGGGATCTCGGCAAACTGCTCCTCTTGACGCTGCTTTTTGCCATCAAGGATATCGGGTAAAAAAATCACACCTAGTGCGACAATAACAATCACACCGACTAGACGATTTTGAAAATGACTAGACAAAACTCTCTCCCTTAAACAATGCTTTAAATCCAGCTACTGTATAAAATGAGCCAAAAACGATGATCACATCGTCGGCATTTGCTTGCTGTTGCACAGCATTCCAAGCCGCATCGATACTTGTATAACAACTCGCAGCACTTAGTGGCGGCAGTAACGCCTTTAATGACTCAGCAGTAGCCCCGCGCGGCACGTCTAAATCAGTAAGATACCAATGTGTTACATCGATTGACAGCTCTGCTAACACTGCAGCGGCATCTTTATCTTTTAACATACCGCAAATCGCAAACAGGCGTGCTTTTTTAAGCTGACTTAAGCGCGACTTCAAATAACGAGCAGCATGAGGATTGTGAGCAACATCAACCATCACACAAGGCTTATCACAAAGCTGTTCTAAGCGGCCGGCAAGCTGTGTATTCCCCACCACATCAGCAAGCAAATTCGCGTCGATATTTGGACATAAATGTTCCAGTACCGCGATAGCCGTTGCAGCATTGGGCTGAGGTAGTTTGGGGAAAGGCAATGTGTCTAAATCGAAAGACTGCCCGCGATAACTCCAGCTTGTATCGCCGCAGGTATAGTTAAACTCTTGCCCGACTAGATATAAATTGGCCCCAATACTGTGTGCATAATCAATAAGTGGCTGCGGGCAATCAGGTTCGCCAACAATGGCTGGGCGCCCCGCTCTAAAAATACCTGCTTTTTCAGCTGCCACTAACTCACGGGTATCACCTAAATACTCTTGATGATCCAGATCGATTGAAGTGACCACACTGATATCGGCATCTATAATATTGGTGGCATCAAGACGGCCACCGAGACCGACTTCAAGCAATATAACGTCGAGTTGTTCACGTTTGAATAGCACCAAGCCTGCCAGTGTTGCATACTCAAAAAAGCTCAACGAGATCTCAGCTCTAGCAGCTTCTATCGTTTCAAATGCACTGACTAACGCAGCATCAGTTGCATCTACACCGTTAATTCGCACCCGCTCATTATAATTGAGCAGATGAGGCGAGCTATAAACGCCCACCGTTTTACCCTTAAGTTTAAGCGCAGCCTCTATCATGGCGCAGGTCGTTCCCTTACCATTTGTACCAGCCACCGTGACCACTTTGGTATCACCCAGCACTGTTAGCGATAAACGTTTGGCGACTTCTGAGACTCGCGTCAGCCCCATATCGATTTCAGTTGGATGAATCGCCAACAAATAGTCGAGCCAAATATTCAACGGAGAGTTTGCTGCAGGTGCAATATGTTTCATCGATTCCATCACTGGATTAATCCAACATAAACAGTGGACCTAAAGCTAGCTTAGGCAATTGAAAATGTTCGGGGTAAGTCACATCAACCAGGTACAAACCATTTGGCTGCGCCGTAGCCGCTGCTTTTGATCTGTCTTTAAGTGCGAATAATGTATTAACCCATTCTTTTGGCTGATTGCCTTTGCCGATTTCAAGTAAAGTACCAACGATGTTACGCACCATATGATGCAGAAAGGCATTGGCTTTAATATCAACGCAAATATACATGCCCTGACGGGTGACATTAACTTCATGTATTTCACGAAAAGGCGTTTTAGACTGGCATTGCAATGCTCTAAAGCTGGTAAAGTCGTGCTCGCCAACAAATAGTTGTGCAGCTTGATGCATTTTATTTTCATCAATATCGCCGCGATAGTGGCTCACACCACTGCGCAAAATGCCTGGGCGTAATTGATGGTTATAAATCATATAGCGGTAGCGTCTGGCGGTTGCAGAAAAACGCGCATGAAACTCATCATCGACCACTTTAACCCAACGTACCGCGATATCATCGGGTAAATTAACATTCACTCCGAGTGTCCAAGCAGTCTCTTTACGAATCGCGTTGGTATCGAAATGAACCACCTGCCCTGTGCCATGTACACCGGTATCTGTGCGGCCAGCGCATTGCACGGTGATTGGCTCATTGGCAACTTTAGAGAGGGCTTTTTCTAGCTGCCCTTGCACAGAGTCGACATCGAGCTGGCGCTGCCAACCATAATAGCGACTTCCATCGTACTCTATACCTAACGCAACCCGCATCACACACCTCTTAACTCTGTACAAACATGTTTGTCACCGCGCCGTATGGTTAAAACGCCGCTATCGACAATCAATAATATTTAATAGGCGGCGATTCTAGCATATTCATACCGAACGATAAGCATAAAAAAGGCGCCTTGGGCGCCGTTTTTAACTGAATATTTTACACTAACTCTTTTATCAAACCCGACGCTTCTGCTTGCTGTCGTTCATTACCATCAAGTTCCACCTCTTTGAGTAAAGCTCGAGCGCTGTCATTGTCATCAATTTCAATGTAAGCGCGCGCTAAATCAAGTTTGGCATTAATTGAATTTTCAGCATCATCTACATCAACCATTGAGGTGTTACCCATTAATGAATCGAGCTCGCCCATATCAACATCTAGCTCTTGATAAAGATCGGTCTCTACGGTCTCTTCATCGGCTTCATTCAATAATCGATCAATATCGATAAAACCGTTATCTTGCTGGAAAGAGGTTAAATCATGTTCTGGAATAGCAGGTGCTTGCTCATTGCCTTGCTTAGCGTCAAGTGCAGCCAATGCTTGATCAACCGTTAACTTACTATCGTCCTCGATAATAAATGCGTCGAGATCCTCATCAGCATCAACACTTGCCCCTCCACTCGCGGCAAGCTCACTGAGCAGTTCATCATCGCTAAGCGCTGTGTTAGTCAATTCAGCAGGTTCTGTATCCCAATCAAGCGCCGCAGGCTCTGGCTTTTTCGACCCTTTTAGATCATCAAAGAATCCGCTATCTTTGTCTGCTTTAACAATAGACTCTGTTGGCTCGGCGCTAAACTCAAGCATATTGTCATCAGCTCGTTTAGAATCAACATCAACACTTTCAGCGACTGGATCTAACTCAATACTGTCATCTTGACTCATTTCGTCTGAGCCGGTTTCGTTATCGCTGAGGTCAAAATCTAAGCTAAAGTCACTATCAGTCGCTTCCTGTGTTTCACTGCTAGCCTTTTCACTATCGTTAAGCTCGCTTAGCACCTCATCTGCGGGGGTATCCGATAAGTTGAATTCCGCTAATAAACTATCTAATTCACCCTCTTCCACCGCCTCTTTGGGTAACTCAGTTTCTAGCTCCGCTGCAATATCGTCAATGAGTGCAATAGATTCTTGGGGGAATTTGGCAGCATTTTCATCAACAGGCGCTTCAAGATCAGCAAGCAAGGTGTCTAACTCTTGATCAAGTTCTGCTTCGTCGCTACTAATATCTTCAACGTTAAGATCTAACTCTGCAGCAATCTCTAGCGGCAACTCTAGTTCGGCAGCAACCTCATCTGAAAGCGCATCAATATCGCTATCATCTGCTTTTAACTCTGTTTCATCAGCCTGAATATCAAACTCAGCGAGTAGTGAGTCAAGTTCATCACCGTCTGTAACAACAGCTTCTGAAACTGAATTGTTTGCATCTATAAGTGCATCTAAATCATCTTGCTCTGTCGGGTTAGCTGTTTCTGCTGTTTCATCAAAACCTGATAGCAGTGCATCTAAGTCACCTTGCTCTGACGCGTTAGCTGTTTCTGCTGTTTCATCAAAACCTGATAATAATGCGTCTAGGTCATCTTCCTTTGGCGCGTTAGCTGTGTCAGGTGTTTCATCAAAACCTGATAGCAATGCATCTAAGTCATCTTCCTCTGGCGCGTTAGCTGTTTCAGGTGTTTC
>NZ_JBFRIY010000099.1:0-1911 GCF_041468565.1 Shewanella sp. 10N.286.54.B9 | reverse complement strand
ATGCGCATTATAGGGAAATCCTGAACAAGCGCAAGCGCTTTTATCAATTAAAACAACCTTTTTTAAAAGTCACAGATAAGCCACATCATACGCACTACTTACCCCCAGATTTATCCACAATTCAGCCCAACATCTAAGCTTGAACCTCTGAGCGGGATAATGAGTCTAGTACACAATTCACAACTTGGGAGGACTAGAACAAAAAATAATGGCTGTACTGTCAAAAAATGAAGGAAGAATTACATGAGACGACTCGCCGACATAGCATCAAGATGTAAAGTTAATAGGTAAGTAACAAATCAAACTAGCTATGTAACCAACTCTAATTAGATAAGCAAAAAGACACTAAGGGCAGAAAGCTATTACACTATCTGTAAAAAATACCAGACTATAGAAACAAACGAAAAAAGGATCATTAGCTTTAGAGTTTAACTAGATCCTAATTAAAGGAGATCTCCCGCCCTTCAGCGCTACCCTTCTCTTTAGTCATACGGTATAAGTAATCGAAACTGCAAACATGACAATTAGCATTATCGAACCGCAAAGGTTATTAGAAATAAGGTCTAGGCTTATTTGTAGATGTAATTGTTACTAAAACAATTCGCTACCAGTAATATTTAGTACCTCGATTACTAGCACTCTACTAAGAACTCTCTTTATGCTGTTATTGAACAACCAGCGCTTTAATGGTGCATCAAAATGCCTAAATAATTAGCTAGTTTTAACATCTGGTAGTCCTTTAAAAGTGGCCCATATCTATAACGCTGGAGAAGAAAACAAAACTCCGATGATATTCGTACCGTAATTTTACTAACAACAGCTAACAATCTTTAAGTAATTAAACGCCATACTTACTGCTCATACTAACTTGAATCATTATCCTAGTCGTAAAACCCCACACACATGAAAAAGACTCTTTCTAACTAAACATAGTAGAGATGAGCACAAGGAAGAATCGACTTACCGCATGCTGTTCCGCCTTTCAAATATCATTTTGAGGCAGGTGACAAATAGCGCTAAACTACCACTTAATCAATTCCGAACACAATAAAGCTCACTACGTAATGACGAACTTTTAAACTAGCTATACGGATTATTTCTTCTGTTTTCATCTTTAAGAAATTGAAATGCAAATTGGCGCAAGGAAGGCCTGTAAGCAATCGGAAAGTGGTTAATATTGATTATGAAAAAACAGATCATCCCCCGTCGTTTCGTATAAAAAATTTATGCGGGCGAAAAGAACCTTGCCGATCAGACAATGTTACAAACCAAAGGAACTAAGCATGGATGTGCCAAATACCTGAACTGCCTGTGCCCCAATTCTTGCCAAACTTAACGGCGAAGTAGCATAACGCCTTACCTTTGCATTAGCTTAAGGGCATAAATCATTATCTCCTTTGCTACATATAATCATAGTAAATCGACCACATTGCTATGATCCAACCTTCACAATAATTACTCAGCTTAAACAAAAAACCAGTCACGTTAGCAACTGACTATTCTGGATTAGGCGCTTGGAAATCGCCTACTCTTTATTATCCTCGAAGTGGACACATGCGCATATCAGCATCACGTTAAGCGCTATAGCCAAATGATTAACTGACTCAAATCGCAGACGTAAAAAAGCCCGTTGCGTTAGCAACAGGCTTTCTCGTATTAGGCGCCTGGAAATGACCTACTCATGCATGGGCATATTGTCCATACCGCTATCAATGTAATGCAGAGCGCTATAACACCATGATTAACTTACTCAAATTGCAGACGTAAAAAAGCCCGTTGCGTTAGCAACGGGCTTTCTCGTATTAGGCGCCTGGAAATGACCTACTCATACATGGGCATATCGACCACACCGCTATCAGTGCAGCCCTAAGCGCTATAGCCAAATGATTAACTAACTCAAATCGCAGACGT
>NZ_JBFRIY010000098.1:0-1013 GCF_041468565.1 Shewanella sp. 10N.286.54.B9 | reverse complement strand
TGGGGATCCGTCAGACACTGACCCCACATATCCAAAGTTTACACTGACCCCACATATCCAAAGTAGATGAATTTGTTGATTGGTTTTAATTTGACTGCAAAAGCAGCCAAATAAGTTAGGCTCGCCTATTGACCGGCAGGAGGCTCATATGTGTTATGTTTCATTGGTAAAAAACTTCTTTTATTATATTTGGAGTACAGCTTTCACCAAAGCCAACCACAACAAAATGCTTTCGGACTAGCCCTGCATCGATGTTGTACCAAGCTACCAGCTGCTCACCTTCATGAAACACTTTCAAAGGTGCTGTGAATGTTGGCTTTTCAAGACTATCAGCAACCAGCCAAACCGAATTTAAATATTGATTTTCAATACTATCTGGAAGATTGATAGTTACGGAATAATCAGAGCTATTTAAAGATGTTTCTATGGTGACTTTATTGCCGTGTAGTTCGTTGTACTTTAGTTCTACAGCATCAGTTACAAAGCAAGAATCTGCATTTGCAAAGAGCGATAATGCACTAAGAATTAAAAAGATGAATTTCACTCTCAACCTCGATTGAAACGTAACATTTTAATATACGCCTTGCGCGTTTTGCCAAACCATTCTGAGAAAGCGCGCACTGAATGCAACCTTAAAAACCCTTTTAAAGCAACCAATTACTAATAAAAGTGAAGGATTGTACCCAATACTCTTTCTGACAAAAGTGAGTTGCACACTTTGCTTTCCGGTTATCTCAATACTTCAAGAGCGCACACTTTCATCTTACTGAATTTACACCTCTTTTTATTTTCACTCAATAGCAAACCGTGAACTGATTGCGCAAAATTTGGAGGTTAGCCGTACAAAACCGATACTACTGTATAAAAGTACAAACATTGGCTAACTAAAAGGTTCTCGCTGACGAAACCCATTCCTTTCCGACTGATGAGAAAAAATATTGCAAAGAGGTTAGTGCTGTATTGGACTAATTGCTGGCGTAAACTCATTTTGGCGCAAAACCTAGTTACGAAAC
>NZ_JBFRIY010000097.1:0-3100 GCF_041468565.1 Shewanella sp. 10N.286.54.B9 | reverse complement strand
GCCCTGTGCGGAGCCGCATGCAGGGTGGTGTGGGGGTTGGAGGCTAGATACCTCCGACTACCCGATTATGTTTCATTGCTTATATTTCCTAGTACTTAGAAGCGCTGAAAGGTGAACCAAGAGCAAGCCTCCAAGTATTAAGCCTAGCCAGTACTGAATTCTTAAAACAGCTTTTGTATCGTTATAATGCTGTTTTGATTGTTCTAATTCGAATTGAAGTAAATCTGCGACGACTTCACTGTCCATTTTATAGTTTGGCTTTGCAATCATTTGATCAAGTGCCTTCGACCTTTCCTCCATTCCTTCCTGTTGTGTTTCTAAAAACAATGTATTTGCTAGTTTTGACGGCGTAAAAAGGAAAAAAATGCAAAATGCTACAAGGAGTACATAGGAGGCCCATAAAAACTTTTGATTCATATCCATTCCTTGAAACATAACGCCCGCTTAACAGACAAATGCTGGTTGGCTAAAATCCGAAGCGCAGCGTAGGAGCCAACCAGTATTTTTCCTTGTTGAAGCGCTTGTTATGTTTGCCTTTTTTTGACAAGTCGAATGATGTTTTTCAATATGCCAAAGCTAGTCTCGTTGTTATCATATTTGTAAAAAGTACCTGAAACGCTGACTTTTTGTAAGTGAAATTTTTCTTTGAATTTACGAAGTGACTCTTTGGTTTTGAAAATGTTCTCGATAATTACTGCGTTTGACTTAACAAATCTTCCTTTAACTGGTTTGAACGGGTAGATATAAATTATCGCATCTGACGGATTATCGGAATTTGAATTATCCTCAACAATCACAAAAGCGGAGAAATATACACGCTTAGAATTCAACTTGTGTTTATGAGCCAATAGTTGGTGAAACGAAATATCTTCGCCATAATCTACGTGTGCATTGATTGGTGCTGCAAACAAAATTAAGAGTAATAGTAATATCTTCATTTTCATATAGTTGATACAGACCAAAACATAACGCCCTGTTAATGGGCAAAATATAGTTGGCTAAAATCAAGCGACGAAGGAGCAAAAGCCAACTGTATTTTGTCCTTGTTAAACAGCTTGTTAGCAATCAATTTGATTCCAAATTAGACGGTGACAGTATAACTTTATTGACTATTTCACCAGTCAGAGTTTGAAAGTTAACAATTATATATACATTGTTTTCAGCTAAATCTCGTAAATAATCTTTGCCAATAAAACTAATCGCTATAGGTCTAAGTGTTTCTTGATTTGCATCTTTGAAGTCATAAATGACGCCGTTATTTAAGGTGAAATTTAATAACACTCCTGATCCATTGGCATCTTTTTTCGCTTCGAGTTTTAAATAGTAATCCGAGTTAAGTTCGATATTAGAATTATTAACATTTTCTACCAGATATTGAGCAACATCATCATCAGATTGTGAAACCCATAAATAACCAAAAGCAATAGTGCCATAAAGAACTACTGAAACTAACGATATGCCAAAAACCTTCCAGCTTGATTCGATTTCATAGTCTTCAGACTCCAATATTTCTTCTTTTGTAAAATAGTGCTTCTTTAGTAAAGCTACGACAGGAATTAAATATAGAAGCGGGATTACATTGTTTGGCATTTTTTCAGGTAAGAACGGCAGTATTCCAATAATTATTACACTGCCTATTAGGCTAAGAATAAAAGACTTTGTAGCAAGTTCTTGTTTGTTTATGGATTCAAACGAAGACTTTAAAAAGTATGCAGCTGCAAAAGGTCCTCCAAAAAAAGTTGCTACTTGAATTTGTCTCGGCGAATAAATATTTTTCATGACCATCCTTGATTGCTAACGCCCACTTAAGCGGACAAAAATAGTTGGTCAAAATGTGAAGCGAAGCGGAACCTAACCAACTGTTTTTTTGTTCCGTTTGAAGTGCTTGTTATAAGTATTTTATTGACCGTAAGGATGCTCTTTTGATAACACTACTAATTCATCTCTGACAGAAGCTAATTGGTTGGAATAGATAGCTAAACTCCTTAAACCAACCAATAAACGTGATTGCACCTGCGAATATCTATTTTCAAGTGTTGGTGTCCACGTTTGTTTTAGAAAATCCTCTACGTTTTGAATGATTGCATGTAACGGCAACCAAGTGAGGTGACTGTTTTTTGCAGCATACCCTTTTAATAACGAAATAGGGTTACTGCCACCGCTGGAGGCTGAAACACCAATAGCAAATGCTGGTTTGTGACCTAAAGGCAAACCATTAGCGGAGCCGTTAGCAGACAAAAGTAATAAATTGACCAGTGCTGGTGGGATCATGCCTCCCCATTCAGGAACAATAAACACTACGGCATCACAGGAATACAATTGACCTAATACTTCATCTTTATTATTAGCTAATGAAATCAAATCATCTCTCCCTGTACCATAATGGTCTAATAAAAAAGGATATCTAGATAAATCTAATATCGATGACTTAACGCCTTCCATGTCATTTAATATATTAGTTTGTAAAAATTTCGAGACATCTAAACTTTTAGAATTATCTCTTTGGCTACTACTTACGAGCAGAATATTCAAATACATCTCCAATACTTATAACGCCCAATTAACGGGCTAAAAATAGTGGGCTAAAATGGAACGAAGCGAACAGCCCGTTGTTTTTCATTTGCATACAAGTATGCCGGTAACGCACACGACAAACCAACTGTACAACTTAAAATAAAGAATATAAGAGGTTTGGGAGCCGTTGTGTTTTTAGCTCGTTGGAAAATAAATAACCAAAACGCAACAGTAGCTAATAATACGTCTGCCGTAAAACCACTTGAAGCTTTACTATCAAATAATTCCGTTATAAATAAAGAGAAGTTTAAACCTTCAACTTGTATAAATTGAAAGTAGAAAATGTAAGGTGTAATTGCACCAATAATTGCTAAAAATAGATAAATCCGTTTCATTGAAACTCCATAGATAATTTAGTTACATAACGCTTTAGATAATGAGCCAATATTTTATCCTAAAAAAAACCTCATAAAGGCCAAAATATCGTCTCATTTATCGTCTTGTTGGACATCCGCGACACCTGTGGGTATTGCTACACTAAACAGGGCTGCGCTGTCGATTTATTACCCAGTAGATTACCTTAACC
>NZ_JBFRIY010000096.1:0-23103 GCF_041468565.1 Shewanella sp. 10N.286.54.B9 | reverse complement strand
TGTTTCATCAAAACCTGATAATAGTGCATCTAAGTCATCTTCCTCTGAGGCTTTAGCTGCTTTTGGCTCTTCATCGAAACCGGTTAATAGCGCGTCAAGATCATCATCTTCAGCGTTAGCAGCCAATGCAGCTGAGTTATCAATGGAATCTGTTTCACCATCTTGCTCGCCCATTGCTTCAGCCCACAAATCATCTAATGACTGACCTTCATCCGCAGCTTCTTCAACCACAAGGTCGACATCATCAACCTCAGGAGCATTGATCACATTAATGCTGGCAGCGTTATCATCTTGATCGGTATCTAAATGCACCGCGAGACTAATATCGTCTTCATCTACATTTTCTGCAGCTGTCGCTTTGTCATCATCAACGGCATCGACCTGAGTGCTATTTGCTTGTTTGTCACCGTTGGGCTCAGCTGCCGCTTCATTTTCATTGCGACGTCGGATAAACAACCAAAATAAACCAAGAGCAAGTAATGCAGGAACAACTGCACCTAGAATAAGTAATAATGGATTGTCCATTAACGAGCGCCAAATTGTCGAAGTCGGCTCCTCTTTGGGTTGGCTTAATTGCTCTATCACTTTCTGTTTAGCTGCTACGTCATTTTTAAGCGCTTCATTTTCTACAACACGATCTTGCAGCGCTTGCTTTAGCAGTGCATTTTCTGCTTGTAGTTCAGCAACCTCTTCTTGAAAAGACTCTGTATCTGTTGAACCTATGGTAATTTCATCGCTCGCACGGGCTAGTTCATCTGTGAGTGACAGATTCAAAGCTTCTGCTTGCTCAAGTTTTTCGGTCAGCGCTTTGATTTTAATAGCTGAATTATCTGGCTTAACTAGGGGTTTAGCGACGGGGTCAGTAACAGCTTTAACGACAGTATTTGCAGCAGGTTTTGTCGGTTTTGATGCAGCGCTACTATTATTCCAACCGCGATCATTATTTTCGGCTCGTTTTTTAGCATTTACTTTCGAAACCTGCAGCATTATCTCTTTCGACGGCACCAATAAAATCATGCCTCGTTCTAAACTGTTATAGTTTCTTCCGCTAAAGGCATGAGGATTGGCATCATACAAAGCTGACATCACTTGATAAACAGTAACGCTATTATCAGGTTTTACTGCTTGCGCGATACTCCAGAAGGTGTCGGATGATGTGGTTGGACCATATTGTCGTTTAACTGTTTTGGTTTGACCTTCAGGACCAGTAATTTTTAATGGTTCTGCAGTCGCCAGGTTAATCGAAGGAGCAACAGCAAAGACAGTTAAAACAGCGGCAAAGATGCCAGCAAAATGCGAAGTGCGAAAGTTCATCAATCCTTCCCTTTGAAGCGTAGAGGTCACTCATTGGCGACTAGCTTTAGGCAATTGTATTTATTGAGATTACTATAAACTAGATTAAGTTGCCCTGCTACTGTTCACAACTCTAAAACATAAAAAGCCCGCATAGTGCGGGCTTTTTAAGCAATTAATCGAGTACTAAATCAGTTTAGTAATAATCTCGGATCAACACTTCAGCTATCTGTACGCTATTTAATGCAGCGCCTTTACGGATATTATCCGAAACCACCCAAAGGTTTATACCGTTGTCATGGGAGATATCTTTGCGAACACGTCCGACGTAAACAGGATCTGTTCCTGCACCGTCATCGACCGCTGTTGGATATTCTTCATCAGACTCAAACAATTCGACGCCAGGCGCGCCGCGCAACACTGCTTTAACATCTTCAGCATCGACAGGTTGCAAGGTTTCGAGATGAATGGCTTCTGAATGACCATAGAACACAGGTACACGTACTGCGGTAGGATTAACCACGATAGATTCATCACCAAAGATCTTTTGCGTTTCCCACACCATCTTCATCTCTTCTTTGGTGTAGCCATTATCCATAAACTTATCAATTTGCGGTAACACGTTAAACGCAATTTGTTTTGAGTAAGTTTTTGGTTCAACAGGTAAACCTTGAAGCAACTTAGAGCACTGCGTGGCTAACTCTTCAACTGACTGTTTACCAGAACCTGATACTGACTGGTAAGTCGCAACGTTAATACGCGAAATACCATAAGCATCATGAATCGGTTTCAACGCGACTAACATTTGAATCGTTGAGCAGTTAGGGTTAGCAATGATATTGCGATTTCTAAAATCAGCGATTGCTTCTGGGTTTACTTCTGGTACTACGAGAGGCACGTCAATGTCATATCTGAAATGCGAGGTGTTATCGATAACAACACAACCATTTTCTGCTGCAATTGGCGCCCACTTTTCAGAGACATCGCCACCGGCAGAAAAGAAACCAATTTGAGCTTGTGACCAGTCAAAGGTATCTACGTCTAAAATCTCGACCTGTTTACCATGGAAGCTGACCGTATTACCGGCGCTACGACTGCTGGCTAAAGGATACAAATTTGCAATCGGAAAATTGCGCTCTTCGAGGATCTCTATCATTGTTTGACCCACTGCGCCCGATGCACCTAATACGACAACATTATATTCCTGTGACATAATTACAGCTCGACTCCTGAAAACCCTATATTGGACACCCAATTTACATTAGTTTGACCTAGGTTGCCTACCTTTAATGCACTAAATTCACGTCTATGTTTGTGATTTTTTCTCATATGATCAAACCCATGGTTATTAAGAAAGTTATTTCTGAATAACTCATCGTCATCGCGCAGATCATAAACAAACCTTGCCAACTGTAATAACGCTCTTTCATCTGTTATTTCGGTAACTGAAACCTGTTCACTCCAAAGAGGCGGTAACAGCATTTCCAGCTGTTTATCGTCTTTTATTTGTAGCACCTTAGCTAATTGTTGATACAACATAAAAGTGCCACGTGCCTTGCCTTCTAGCGAGTACCCAGCAATGTGTGGTGTACAAAATTCAATATAAGGCACCAATTCAGGCATAGGGTTGGGTTCACCTTCCCATACATCGAGCACCACCTTTACGTCATCTCGTTGCTGCTTAAACGTCATCAAAGCGTGGTTATCAATAACTTCTCCACGACAGCAATTCAGTAGCCAAGTGTTTTCACGCAAACTGTTTAGCCGTGCCTCATCGAAAAGATACCAAGTTCTATGCTCACCAGTTTTGGTAATAGGGACATGTAAACTAACAACATCACACTTTTCTATAAGCTTGCTTAAAGAAACAAAACTCCTTGGATCGCCCTTTTCCTCTAACACTGGATCGCAAAGCAACACTTCGATGCCATAGGCTTTTAGGCATTTGGCCACTGCAGTCCCCGTATTGCCAGCGCCCACAATGCCGACCACTTTGCCCTTTAACGGACTTTTAAAACGCTGTGCGAGTTCAAGCATGGCGATAAAAGCAAACTCACCTACTGCTGTGGCATTACAGCCTGGTGCGTTGGAGAACGGAATATTTCGACTGGCTAAGTAATCGAGGTCAATATGATCAGTGCCTATGGTTGCACTGCCGACAAACTTAAGTTTGTCGTTGCTTGCAAGTAATGCTTGGTTCACTTTGGTCACTGAACGGACTAACAGCACATCAGCGTCTTTAACTTGCTCCGCGGTTAGTTCTCTGCCATTTACTGTTTCTATGGTGCCTAAGTCACCAAACAACTGTTGCACGTAGGGCATGTTCTCATCGGCGAGGATCTTCATTGTGGTTTCCAAAAAATGTGAGCAAAAAGCATAAGATAGGCATTCTAGCAAGATGCTGATGACTTGAGAATCAAGCTGCTGTAATTTTCAAGCTTGAGCCTTAAATTAGCAAAGCCTCTAAACCTAAGCACGAAGCAGTTAATAATTGTTAACTAACAGCAATGAGTTAACAGTGCTATTTTACTTTTAATCTAACCAACAAAGGAATTGTAATAGTGACTCGCGACAAACTGGCTCAACTCGGTTCAGTAATAGCCGTGGTCTTTTTCTCATTCATTTTATGGATTATCTATCTCGCGAACACAGGAAACCAAAACCTACTTTTTGAGATGGTTGGCAACATCCCATTTGGTGACAAGCTAGGGCATTTAGTGCTGTTTGGCGCACTGACCTTATTGGTCGTCGTTGCGAGTCAATTTAGATGTATCACACTTGGCCGTTTCAATTGCTACTACGGCGCTCTTGCTGTCACTCTATTTGTTGTAGTTGAAGAGCTCAGCCAAGTCTTTTTCCCTACACGAACGTTTGATCTCGGCGATCTATTCGCTGATGCAGTAGGTATTGTGTTAGCGATTAAAGCTGCACAGCTTTTAAATAGACAGATGACATGAAAGCAGTCGCGTGCTGAGAAAAAGTTAAAAATCAGCCACAAAAAAAGGAAGCCGAAGCTTCCTTTTTAGATGACAAACTGCCGTTTACTTGTACTTACGCATCACCAACGTTGCGTTTGTACCACCGAAACCAAAGCTGTTGCTCATTACAGTCGTAAGCTCTTGCTCCTTCATTTCAGTGACAATTGGCATGCCTGCTGCTTTTTCATCAACGGTATCAATATTGATGCTTGGCGCAATAAAGCTGTTTTCCATCATAATCAAGCTATAGATGGCTTCATGAGCACCTGCTGCACCTAATGCATGACCAGTAAGCGACTTAGTCGATGCGATTGCTGGTAAGTTATCACCGAAGGTTTCACGTAAAGCTTCTAGTTCACGCATATCGCCAACGGGTGTTGAAGTACCATGGGTGTTGATATAGTCAATTGGAGTATCGACGTCAGCTAAAGCCATCTGCATACAACGTACAGCGCCTTCTCCTGATGGGGCAACCATGTCATAGCCATCAGATGATGCGCCGTAACCAATGACTTCAGCGTAAATTTTAGCGCCACGAGCAAGTGCATGCTCAAGCTCTTCAACCACAACGATTCCGCCACCGCCTGAAATGACAAAACCGTCACGGTCAGCATCATAAGTACGTGATGCTTTTTCAGGTGTGTCATTGTATTTAGTAGACAATGCGCCCATGGCATCGAAGCCCATAGTCAAGGTCCAATCGACCTCTTCAGAGCCACCAGCAAACACCATGTCTTGCTTACCCATTTGGATAAGTTCAGCCGCATGGCCAATACAGTGTGCACTGGTTGCACAAGCTGAACTAATTGAGTAGTTCATGCCTTTAATTTTAAATGGTGTAGCGAGACAAGCACTGGCTGTGCTCGACATAATGCGCGGCACGATATATGGCCCAACGCGCTTTACACCTTTTTCTCGCAACGTATCAGCTGCTTGTACTTGGTTAGCAGAAGATGCTCCACCCGTACCCGCAATAATACCGACCCGTGGATCTGAATATTGTTCTTCGGTTAGTCCTGCATCTTCAATCGCTTCAGCCATTGCTATGTAAGCGTATGCTGCAGCATTACCCATAAAGCGCAGTGCTTTACGATCAATGTGCTCTTTAGGATCTAACTTGATATCGCCCCAAACATGGCTGCGCAGCTTCATTTCTTCAAACTGATCTGAGTGGGTAATACCACTACGACCCGCTTTCAATGATTCAGTGACTTCTTGCTTGTTGTTACCGATACTTGAGACAACGCCCAAGCCGGTGATCACGACTCTTTTCATTATTAACTATCCATTCTATACAGGTAGTACCCATTTTGCTGCGCTAATGGTATCGCTTTTAATCCATTTAAGTGGTCAGCTTTCCATAAAGAACACAAAAATAGTGCCTAAATTGAGACATAGCGTAAAAACCTCACCTAAATTGCAGCATAAAAATGTACAATTTAGCTCAAGTTATAAATATCCTACCCTGTTTTTGTGAGGGTTTAATTTAACATTAAAGACGTAACCATGACAGTCAGTAACAATATCAGGTCAATCTTAGCGACTAACAACAGCGAAAATACCTCCATTGCGATGCTCGGATTAGACTCTGTAAGCCAAGTTTTGGAGCTGATAAAACTGCATTCAACTATAGCCGGCTCGCTAACATTAAAGATTTTCTGTGCTATTGATAATCATATTGAAGTAGTATTTAAGGCTTTATTACAGACTCATCCAGCAATTCATCTCGTCGCGATAGAAGGCTGTCAACGAGTGAAGCTTAACCATGGCAGACTCATTATTGATTTCCACCTAGGTGATTATGAGCAGCAATTACGTCAACTCCCACTCAGTAGCAACTTAATATCTCATTGGTTGTGCACCTCTAGATTTGAAGCACATTCAATTGAGCAGGGGTTATTCTGGCAAATGGCCAAGCATAGTCAAGATAGCTGTCACTGCCTAATATCAGATGAGTTGCCGACTGATAGTCAACAAACACTGATAGCGCTGTGCGACTTGGTTGGATTTAACGTCGAAAAATCAATGCTCAGTTCTGCATCTAATATTGCCGATAATGTCCTTTTAATGGAGCGGCAGGCTTTACGAGCTCAGCAGTCAAGTCAACAAGCTCCCTACCCAATTCAAACTGCAGAAAGTACAACTGAGATTGCCGTTATAGGGGGGGGAATTGCGAGTGCCAGTTTAGTTTTATCGCTGGCAGAGCGACATAAAAAAATCAGTGTGTTTTGTGAAGATAGCGAGCTGGCTCAAGCGGCATCGGGTAACAGACAGGGCGCTATCTACCCATTGCTCACACCGGATAATAATACTTTAAGTCAGTATTTCCAGCAGGCCTATCTCTTTAGTCTGCACCGTCTAAACGCACTTGCTGCTAACCACTACCCGATAGACTTTGATCTCTGCGGTGTACTACATACAGGCCATGATGATCGCAGCCGAAAACGAGTCCAGAAGATAATTAACGGTCATCCGTGGAACGCTGATATCGCCCATGCCGTTAACGAAAAGCAATCAAGTGAAATTGCTAAGGTCGAGATAGATGAAGCTGGGATATTTTACCCTTTAGGTGGTTGGGTCGCACCGCAAGATCTCACCAAAGCATCATTTAAACGGGCGCAGCAGTTATCTGATGTTAACGTACAATTAAACACCCAGGTTACTGCACTTGAAAAGTCTGATGCGGGCTGGTTCTTAATCAATAATCAACAACGCCTAGGCCCCTATAAAACAGTGGTGATCGCCAACGGCAAATCTCTTACACGCTTCGAGCAGACAAAACATCTGCAAATCACTGGATTTAGAGGTCAAGTTAGCCATGCTCCAACAAGAGCTAAGCTATCTAACCTCAGCACGGTATTATGTGCCCATGGTTACATGACCCCGATGAATAACGCCCTGCACTGTTTAGGCGCGAGTTATGTTAAAGATGCAGACAACTTGGCTTATAGCCCACAAGAGCAAGTCGATAACCTACACAAGATCCAACATAGCTACTTAGATAAAGATTGGAACCGCGACATAGATATATCCAAACACAGTGCCCGAGTCGGTGTGCGCATGGTCACTCGCGATCATGCTCCTATGATGGGACCTGCTCCTGACCTAGATGCAATCATGTCGCTCTACAATAATCACCAACTCACTCCTGAAAGTAGAAAGTTTTGGCAAAATAAGCCTGCGCCAGTGCACAAAGGCTTATACATCTTAGGTGGACTAGGTTCTCGAGGCTTAAGCTCTGGTTTGCTCGCCGCAGAAGCGTTAGCTGCTCAACTGTGTGGTGAAATCATGCCGCTTAGTACTGACTTTGTTGCACTTTTAAACCCGAACAGAATGTGGATGCGAAAACTGCTTAAAGGTAAGGCGTTAGAGTAATATATATTCAACTAAAAAAAACAGACGCCTAACAAGGCGTCTGATTGTTTAAACTACTCGGCTCCCGCCATCATTAGGGCATTCTTAAAGTCATTAACCCAACGACGATAAACTGTTTTAACGTCGCCCCAATTGAAAACCTGAGTATTTTGCTGCCACTGGTCAAACCCTTCACCACGATCGGCGGCTTTGGCTAGCACTTCTCCACTCTGTCCATCCTTTACAACAGCAAGTAACATCATTGAACCTGAGTTTTGTGTGTATGTTTTTCCCATTGAGCTAAAACTGCGTCGAGAGCTCTCTATCGGTGCGCTTAGTCGAATATCAGTGACTGCGACTTCAATAACTAACGTGTCAGGCCCAGCTTTGTCGACAAGTTTGAAAGGTTGATCTTCATTAAACACACTGGCGACAATTACAGCAAACTCAGTCGACATCTTGTTGAGCGCTTTTTCTGGCAGATCATAGGTGGCATTCAGTCCATCAGCCCTGCGATCAATTCGTGGTGGTTTATAATCTGCGGGGTGGTCATTGGTGACTGTAGCGGCTTTAAAATAAAGCTTTGTATACTTGCCCCAGTCTACGTTAGGCTTTGCAAAAGAAAGATCCAACACTGAGTTGTCGATTTTAACTAAACCGTCTTTGGTTACTTGAGCATCCGGTCCCGTCTCTAATGTAGGCGTTTTTGTTGCACAGCCCGCCATGGATACGATAAATAGTAGCAAACACCCCTTTAAAAATAGCTTCATTTAATCAGTCCTTTAGTAAAAATGATTCCAACTAAATATGGTTGCTATTGTCAGTTAGGTCAATGTCGTATTGAAAAATAGTAAACAGTAAATTAAACCCACAAAAAAGCCACAGTCTTAGCTGTGGCTCAATATAGGTTTAGCACTCTCTGGACTAGCGTTTTACTCTGACTCGATTATTGGTATCACGACTAGTACGGATCAACTCATCTCCGGTCACTGTAGCTGCTGATTTAGCCAGCCTGTCATAAAGTAAAACGTTAACCGATGCTGCTAAGTTCATACACCCCACAGTCGGCACATATACAACAGCATCGGCGCGATTAATCACTTGTTGACTGATAGTGCCGTCTTCTGGACCAAAAATATATATCGCTTTGTCTGGATGTTCAAACTCAGGTAGTGGAATAGCCCCCTCTACCAGATCGACACAAACAACAGTCACATCAGCTGCAATGGCATCAACGAGTGATTCAACCCCAGTCAGTGGGATCTGCTCGCTCGCCGCTTTAGTATCGGTATTGTACTGCGCATTACCATTGCTCGCGGCTAATGGATAACGCTTGCCAGTATAAAAAACCGCATCCGCACGGTAACAACCCGCTGCGCGCATAATGCCGCCGACATTAGTAGGGCTTTTAGGGTTTAATAACCCTATAGCGCTAAATCGCTGAATACTCATAAACTTAATAACTCAAACATGGTTAGCTCAAGCCGCCAACTTACTGCTTAATTGTGACCAAGCATCATTAACAAGCGCATAGTCATTGTCATCAAGCTCTTCTCTAGCAAGCGCTAAACATTCAACCATCTGCAATGCTAACGCTTGAATACCTTGATCAGTTTCATTCTCAAGTTTCGATAGCACTACCGCAAAGTGTCCTTGTAGGTATCCACTGGCAAATAGGGCATCATCGTCGCCTTCAGCAACAATGTTTTCTATCCAATCTTGAAGGGTTTGCTCATACTTCTCTATCATTGAGTGCTCCACAATCTCAAACTATTGGGCTTATTCCAATAGGTAATAATTAACGGCATTCGATACAACTCATGCTGCCGTATTAACTAGGCTAAATCAGGATTGGCCACTTGATACATCACATAATCGTGATAGCCAGTTACCACTTTATAATAACCCGTTAGCTCTTTATCTAATTCAGGGTCGCCACTATCCACAATTAGTGGCCGTCCTTCAAGTGCTTTTAGCTTTGTTTTTGTCGCTAAGATAACAATATTGCTCTTGCCTACTCGTCTTATGAGTTGTGGTGATAACTGTTGATTACCTCGGCCCAATATATGACCCTGTCCACCAATAAGAGTAATGAATAGCTTAACCGACTGGTTTTCGGTAAGTTTAAGTAGCTCTTCGGCAGATAGATCGCTGGCTAGAAGTTGCTGCTGTTGAATGAGATCGACACCGAGTAGAGTATTGTCTAGCCCAAGCTCCTCCATGACTGCAGCCACTGTGCTACCTGAGCCTATTACAACGAGCTCATCTTCCATTAACTCAATGGCTTCTGCTGCAATATCTGCAAGTACTAACTCATCAGTTTCTTTGCCGCCCATTTTCACCGCTTGCACATAGCGTGGCTCTGCTGGCACCAGCATTTCACCAAAGCACTTAGCTTTAACGACTCCCGTTCTAAAAGCGGCTTCGTCGATATCCATCACGTCAGCGCTCATCAAACTCACTAACTCACCTTCTAGCAGCATTTTCAGCACCACGCCTGATGCGTGAGGGGTAATACCATAAACACCTGAATGGATTTTCACTCCTGCAGGCACACCAAGTACTGGTATGTTATCGTCAGCAATCGCGTAAATATCTCGTGCAGTGCCATCACCACCTGCAAACAATAATAGATCTAATGTTTCGTTGAGCAGTTCAGTCACAACAGCCTGAGTATCTTGCGCTGCAGTGTCAGTCGGTGCTTGGTAGACGACGCGAACATTGAAGCCCATTTTTCGCGCTAGTGTTTCTCCCATATCACCAGAAGCCGTTATTACCTCTATTCGGTCTTTATAAGGTAAAACAACATTTAAAGCTTGCTCCATGCGAAGGTGAGATTTCGGTTCAGCTCCTTTCGCTAACGCAATTTCAGCAACACCGTCACTGCCTTTTAAGCCTACGCTGCCACCTAACCCTGCAAGTGGATTAATAATCAAACCAAGACGAAACTTACTCACTTTGACAAACTCCATTTAAAGCCAAATTACTATAGAAAAACACGTATTACGCCGCACTCACTTCACCACTAACATCGCGTTTCGATGATGGGATAAACAAAACAGCAATCATTGACAGTACTGCACAAAATGCCGCAAACACCCAAGTCGTCACTGCGCCAGAGCCATCTCCCCAAATAATACCGCATAACCAAGTACCTAATGCACCGCCAACACCAAAACTAAGGCTGGCATAGAGCGCTTGCCCTTGGCTACGCCGACTGATATCAAAATGCTTATGTACAAACTGAATCGACGCGGCGTGTGTTAGTCCGAAGGTGAAAGCATGCAACACTTGGCTCAAACTTAGCCACAATAAACTGTCTACCCCAAATGCTAGCAACAACCAACGTACAGCAGTCAGTGCGATACTAATAAACAGTAAGAACTTTACCCCAAAGCGGCCAAGTAGCTTGGGGGCATACATAAACATGATGATTTCAGCAACCACACCCAATGCGACGAATATCCCCGCAACAGCTTCGGTATAACCCGCCTGTTTCAGGTATAAAACAAAGAAACCATAAAAAGGACCTGCACTCATCTGCAGCAACATGGCTGAAATTAGAAACCAAATAACCGCTTTATTAAATGTGATAGGTTGACGTTTTACCTCTTTCTCTATCTTTGCTCTGTTTGCCGGCAGCGGCAATGCACTAGCTAACATACCGATAAAGAGTGCCATGCCTATATAGGGGAGAATTTGCGGCCCCCAATGGCCAATAGCAAAACCGCCACCAACCACCAAAACGATGTATCCAACACTGCCCCAGCTACGAATAGCGCCATAACGTGTCGCGTTTTCGCCGAGGGTTTCTAAGGTAATAACCTCTAGTTGCGCCAAAATAGCGTTCCAAAAAAAGGTATAAACGGCAAGACTGATTGCGAGATAAGTCAAGCTGCCATCATAGAAAAAGCTTAGGTAAGAGACCGCAGCAGCGCCGGCACCGATCTTAATGAGTTCTGCACGCATGCCCGTTCTATCCGCCACAATAGCCCATAGATTAGGTGCAATGATGCGAGTTCCCATTAAAATGGCCAGTAAAAAACCGATCTCTTGGGCATTAAAACCACGGCTATCAAAAAATACGCCTAAGTAAGGCACCATGACGCCAAGAATAGAAAAGAAGAAAAAATAACAAGCACAGAGCCAGCGTAATTGCTGCTCTGTGTTTTTGGGCTGAAACATTAACGCATTCCGATGACTGGTGTACTGCTATTCACATCCATATTTTGTGCACGGTGACGTAGTAAATGATCCATTAATACTATCGCTAACATTGCTTCTGCAATGGGTACAGCACGAATGCCAACACATGGATCGTGTCTGCCCTTGGTGACCACTTCAGCCGAACCGCCTTGGGCTGTCATACTTTCGCCAGGTACGCTAATGCTTGAAGTTGGCTTCATCGCGATATGGGCAACAATCGGTTGACCCGATGAGATCCCACCGAGTATGCCGCCAGCATGATTTGAAGCAAAACCTTCTGGTGACATCAAATCACGATGCTCAGAACCTTTTTGATTGACCACTTCAAAACCATCACCAATCTCAACGCCTTTTACCGCATTAATACCCATTAAGGCATGGGCAACTTCTGCATCTAATCGATCAAAAACAGGCTCGCCTAAACCAACCGGCACACCCGTCGCCACGACAGTCACTTTAGCGCCGATTGAATCGCCACTTTTTTTAAGGTCACGCATATACTCATCTAGAGCTTCTAGCTTCGACGCATCAGGGAAGAAAAATGCATTTTTCTCTATCTCTTCGAAATCAACAGCTTCAGCTTTGATTGGCCCAAGCTGCGACAGGTAGGCATTAATCTCTACACCATGAACTTGTTTCAAGTACTTTTTAGCCACTGCACCAGCAGCCACTCGCATGGCAGTTTCACGTGCCGATGAACGGCCACCGCCACGATAATCTCTCACGCCATACTTTTGCTGGTAGGTGTAGTCAGCATGACCCGGACGGAATAGATCTTTAATGTTCGAGTAGTCTTTGCTGCGTTGGTCGGTATTTTCTATCAAAAGCCCGATTGAAGTCCCCGTTGTTTGTCCTTCAAACACGCCAGATAAGATGCGTACTTCATCGGGTTCACGACGAGCAGTAGTATATCGAGAGGTTCCAGGTCGGCGGCGATCTAAGTCGTGTTGCATATCTGCTTCACTTAACTCAACACCTGGAGGACAACCATCAATGATACAACCTAAGGCGACTCCGTGACTCTCGCCAAATGTAGTGACGACAAAATTTTGTCCAATACTGTTTCCCGACATCCGCTTTCTACACCTCAATTCTCATAATTAGATTAGTACCTACTGTAAAGAGAAGTAGGTACTCACATATAGCAACCACATTAACCACAGTGGCTAACCGCTATTATTCACTATCTTTGTAGATAACGAATAGTGATTCATTCTCAACTAGCTGATCACGTGTGAGGATAAATACCCCGTCACCGCCATTTTCAAAGCTTGCCCATGTAAATGGCACATCAGGGAATTGCTCAATGATATGCACCATAGAGTTACCCACTTCAACCACAAGTAAACCATCTTCGGTCAAGTAATCAGCGGCATTTGCCAAAATACGTTTGGTTAAATCTAAGCCATCACGGCCAGATGCTAAGCCGATTTCTGGTTCATGATGATACTCATCTGGCATATCACCGATATCTTCAGCGTCAACATATGGTGGGTTAGATACTATCAAGTCGTACTGAGGACCTTTTGGAATCGCAGAAAATAGATCCGACTCCATCGGGAAGACTCTATCCATGACGCCTAGCGTCTCAATATTAATCTGCGCCACTTCTAACGCATCATCACTGATATCCAATGCATCCACTTCAGCATCTTCAAACTCATAAGCACACGCAATGGCAATACAGCCACTACCAGTACACAGATCCATGACACGATTAACTTGCTTGTTATATAACCAAGGGCTAAAGCGGTTAGCAATTAGCTCTGCGATTGGTGAACGAGGAACCAGCACTCTTTCATCAACATAAAACTCTAAACCGGCAAACATCGCTTTATTGGTAAGATATGGAACGGGTAAACGCTCCCTTACTCGGCGAATGATCAACTCAACGATTTTGTGTTTTTCACTGATCGTCAAGTTAGAGTGAATGACTTGTTGGCCAAGTTGTTCTGGCAGGTGTAATGCATGAAATACCAATGCGATGGCTTCATCCCAAGCATTGTCAGTACCATGGCCGTAGTATATATTTGCATCATTAAAACGACTGACACCCCAGCGCAACATATCACCGATAGTTCTTAATTCATTAACGGCTTCATCAACAAAAATCTTATCCAAAATTCACTCCAACGTTTTTATTCCGACTCATTGTAACTGAACTCTATTCATATGGCATCGGATTCAATAAAATACCCTTATGAATAAAAAAACAGATAAAGATGAATTGGCACTATTTGCCGAGCTGACAAAAGGCATGAAACCTTTAGAGCAAAACAAACGCCACTTCAAAACAGCGCCGAAAGATCGCAAAGTAATTGAAGAAAAAGAGCAACAGCTGCACGCTGACAGCTTCTTCTCCGATACTTATCAACCTTTGCTGCCAGAAAATGGCCCGATGAAATGGGCAAGAGATGATGTTGATAGTTTTGAGGTCAAACGTCTGCGACGGGGCGATTACGCTCCCGATCTTTTATTAGATCTGCACGGTATGCGGCAATCAGAAGCAAAACTAGAACTTGCAGCACTGATCCAAGCCTGTGTAAAACAGCAAAGTCACTGTTGCTGCATTATGCATGGACATGGAACAGGGATTTTAAAGCAGAATATTCCGATGTGGCTAGCACAACATCCCCATGTAAAAGCATTCCATCAAGCGACTAAGGAATGGGGTGGCGATGCAGCCTTACTAGTACTCATCGATATCGGTGACCTTCCCTATCGTCGATGAATCCAGAGTTTTTAAAAACATAAAAAATGAGTCCATTTGGACTCTTTTTTAGCAATAAATTAAAGCATTATTAACCAATCATATGCGGTGCATACTGCCACTCTATTGAGCTATTATTACCACTCTTTGAGATCAGAGTCGTACCTGAAGTCGCAAACAGTGGTGGCTCAATACCAGGAACCAATTCACTCACTAGATAACCCAATAGCGGCATATGCGCTAAAACCAGTACATTATCGGCCTCATAGTGTTCAGCATAGGCAACAATAGTATCGGCAACAGTCGCAGGATCACCCGCCGGAACAAGTTCATCAAGCGTTAGCCATTTTCTAGGCTTTGGAAAGTGCTTCTGTACCTCTTGCCAACTTTGTTGTGCGCGTAAATATGGGCTCACCAAAACTAAATCAAATTCAGTAACGCTCTGACCTAGCCAATTACTCATCAAGCCGGTGTGCTGGCGGCCTAATTCAGTTAATGTGCGTTCTCTATCTGAGTGTGCATTAAAACCTGCTTCACCATGACGCATTAAAAATAGCTGCATACTTCGTGGCTACTCCCAATTTTTGTTCTTATTGGCTAATTGTAGTCTGAATATTGACAGCAACATACCGTTTTTTGTTAATAATTAGTCGAATAGCACATAGTCGCGCTTTAGGATAAATAACATTGTTAGCCGCCAGAGTGACCATCCAGCTAAAATTGCCCCATATTTAGCCAAACAGAAAGCTTTATTTGCTGTTTGGTCAGCTTGTATTTGAAGATAAGTAAAAATGATGGCAAGTTAAGTTATTACAGCAAACTTGAACACCTCCCAATACGTGCTTTGCCACCAAGAAGTGATGCAGCTGCTTGATGGGAATTAGGTTTTATTCGTGCTTTATCTGTAAGAGATTACTAAAGTAATTATCTAGGTTTGTGCTGTTTGATCCATTGGAGCAATACTTTTGCCAACAAATAAAAAAGTTATCACCAGTCCAAATGACCACCGCAAGTATCGCAGCTTAACCTTAGATAATGGGTTATCGGTACTGTTAGTCGAAGATAGTCAATCAACCGAAGCCGCTGCATCAATGGCCGTAGCAGTAGGTCATTTCGACGATCCGGTCTCTCGCCCAGGTATGGCACACTTTCTTGAACATATGCTTTTTCTGGGGACAGAGAAGTTTCCTCAAGCAGGTGAGTACTCCGCTTTTATTAACCAACATGGCGGCAGTAATAACGCCTGGACAGGCACTGAACACACCAACTTTTTTTATAGTATTAACGCAGCGCAACTTGAAGAGTCACTGGACAGGTTCAGTCAGTTTTTCGTCGCGCCTTTATTCGACGTCGCGCTGGTAGAGCGAGAACGACATGCCATAGAGTCAGAATTTAGCATGAAGCTAAAGGACGATATTCGTCGTGTCTACCAGGTGCAAAAAGAGACCGTCAATCCTGCTCACCCATTTTCAAAGTTCTCTGTCGGCAATTTAGAGACATTAGCAGGTGATGAATCAGATTTAAGAGCAGAGTTGATCGCTTTTTATAAAGAGAAATACAGTGCAAACAAAATGACGTTGTGCATTGTTGCACCAAGCAAACTAGATGAATTGGCTAAGCTCGCTACGCGCTATTTTGGCCAAATAGAACATCGTGAATTAGCAGTGCAATATCCTGATACGCCTATTTATCTCACCGAACAATTACAAACAAAAATCAATATCGTGCCACTGAAAGAGCAAAGACGAATTGCGATTACATTTGCTCTACCAGCCCTTGAGGCTTTCTACAAACACAAACCATTAACGTTTATTAGCCACCTTCTGGGCTACGAAGGAAAAGGCAGTTTACTCTCTTATCTGAAGGAAAAAGGTCTTGCAAATAACTTGTCTGCAGGTGGCGGGGTTAATGGCTACAATTTCAAAGATTATAATATTAGTATTCAATTGACAGACCGAGGTTTAAACAACCTTAAACACGTTATCGACTGTGCTTTTGAATATATTGCCTTGATTAAAGAACATGGCCTTGAACACTGGCGTTACGATGAAAGAGCAGCGTTACTCAAAGTTGCCTTCCAATACCAAGAGCAGGTAAAAGCCTTAGATTTAGCGAGCCATTTAAGCATAAACATGCACCACTACGATATTGAAGATGTTGTCTATGGTGACTATCGTATGGATGGCTTAAACATTGCTGAAACAGAGCAACTTTTGGCGCTAATGAACCCTAATAATATGCGCTTACAGCTTATTGCTCCTGAGCTTGATACTGACAAACAAGCTGCTTGGTACCACTCTCCGTACCAAATACGGCCTATACCGTCAGATGACTTAGCGCGTTGGTCAGCGCCCAATATACGCTCTGAGCTAACGCTGCCAGCAGCAAATCCATTTATTATCGATCACTGCGTTGCCAGGGCAGAGAAAAGCAATGGCACTGTGCCCCTAGTCGTTGCTCAAGAGGATGGTTATCGGATCTGGCATAGAAAAGATGATGAGTTTAATGTTCCTAAAGGCCATCTGTATCTGTCATTAGACTCAGCCCAAGCAGCCGCTTCACCAAAGCACGCAGCATTAACACGACTATACGTAGAGATGCTACTTGATTACCTTACCGAGTTCACCTACCAAGCCGAAGTCGCTGGGCTTAGCTACAATATCTATCCCCATCAAGGCGGGATCACGCTTCACCTAACCGGTTTCACCGGCAAGCAACAAGCATTGTTATCTCTTGTTATTGAAAAAGCACGAGAACGAAACTTCACCCAAAGTCGCTTCGAATTAATTAAACGACAGATATTACGCAGTTGGTATAACCATACTCAAGCAAAGCCAATATCCCAGCTTTTTACTAGCTTGACTGTCACGCTACAAAAACGCAGCTTTGAGCCAGCGCGTATGGCTGAATTTCTGGAAGAGATAACCCTTGAAGATCTGCATGCCCATGTCAAAAGTTTTTATGAGAAGGTGCATCTAGAGGGCTTGGTTTACGGCGACTGGTTGGAGAGTGAAGCAAAAATTCTAGGTATTAAACTTGATAAAATCTTATCGCTAGTAAGCTCTCCAAGTGCGGAGTCTTCGAGAGAGCTAATTGATCTCACTAATAAAGGTACCTTGTTAAGAGAGATCCCAGTAGAGCACCAAGACAGTAGTATTATTGTCTATTACCAATCTGATACCGCGACTCCTGATAATATGGCAGTGTTAAGTCTGTTGAATCACACGATGTCTTCAACCTTTTTCCATGAGTTGAGAACCCAAAGACAGTTAGGTTATATGGTAGGAACAGGATACCTACCGCTTAATCGCTATCCTGGTATCATTTTCTATATCCAATCACCTAGCACGGGTCCACAGGTTTTACTCGAGGCCATTGACGAGTTTATCGCAGATTTTACCTACGCCATCTTACAAATAACCAACGAGCAATGGGAAGCGACCAAAACAGGCCTAATAAACCAAGTGATGGAGCATGACTCAAACCTTAAAACGCGCAGTCAGCGCTATTGGTCAAGCATAGGTAATAAAGACTTTCAGTTTAACCAACGTGAAAAAGTGGTCGCGCAAATTGAAACGTTAACCCGCTCTGATTTAATCAAGTTTATTATGAATAAAATGCGTACTAAGCACTGTGACAGACTGGTGTTGTTTAGCACCGGAGAATCTCATCAAGACCAAACGCCACTAAAGTCCAACAATATGATTTTAGATCTTAGAGCCTTCAAGCTTAAAGCAGAACAATTTGATTACTAACGACTATAATTTCAGTGATAACTTGTGGCATAGATAAAGCCGAACCACAAATTATCCGGAACTTAAAGGATCAAAAAGCAATAAAAACAAGCTAAACGGACAGATATCATACTGAAAGGACACTGATAATGATAATTAGCTACAAAATACACGAAGGTTTTTGACAATGACTTCACTTTCTGAAAAAGTGAGTATTATCCGCTGTTGCCTTATGACATTGACTAAAAATTAAATTATAAATATGCCTAAGACATTACTAAAAATTGTACTTTTTTTACTCATCTCTTTTGTCCCGCTACAGTCCTCTTTAGCATTTACCCTAAATGCTGTTTCGTTAGGCGTACCTGAAGGACTTTCGCAAAGCAATTTGACCTCAATAGTTGAAGATTCAGATGGATACGTTTGGATTGGTACTCTTAATGGCTTAAATCGCTACGACGGAAAACACTTTCGACATTACTTTCCCTCCGAAAGAAACGAACTAGCAAGTGCATTCATCCGTAGCTTATATATTAGCCAATCAGGCTCTATGTATGTAGGCACAGATAAAGGTTTATCAATATATGATTCGTCCCTAGACAAACTTGTCTCGTCAAAAAATTTAGGTTTTGAGTTAAATGATGCAATTTGGACAATCAACGAATACAACAATAATATATTTATTGGTACTGAAAACGCTATATACATTTTAAGTGAATTAAATAATAAGAAACTATCACTGAAGAACAAGTACTCTGGTGACTTTGGCACTGTAAAAAACATAATTATGTTTGAAAACACAATGTTTATTAGAAACTATTCTGGTGTCATATATTCCATTTCAAATGGTGTTGAGATAGTCACTGATAGTGCTAATGCAATAAAAGTCATCGATGAAAAACTAATTATATTTAAAAATAGTGGAGCATTTGAGTATGCCAACGGCAAACTGGCTAACTTTTCCCCAATTGAACTCATTAGTGTCACAGAGAATTCTGATTTCAATTTTGGTTTGAATAAAAATTCAGTGTTCATGATAGACAATGTAAAACAACCAGTTTTTATTGGAAAATTAAATGCATCAGAACAACCTTTAGAGCACCCACAAATAATCAGAGGTCGTACAAAAACATTTATTCTCAACCAAAATAATGGTTTTTTCATAATTGATGATAATAGTAACCTAATAAAAACAAAAGTAGTAAGCAGTGGTAATGTTTGGTCCATTTCTCCAAATAATAAAAACCATTTAGTTGTCGCTTCTGATGACCAATTTATTCGGCTATATGATAACGAGCTAAATGTCATAGAACAGTATGACTCTAAAGTTAAAGGTCCTAAATCTGCGGTTAAAATTGGGGATCTAATTTATGTCGCAAGCTCAAAAGGCTTCTTCTCAATAAATATAGACAACGGCATTATAAATAACATCCTTGACGGCATATTTTTTATTGCTAAATCTAAAAAAGATGGTGGAAGCATTTTTATCGGCTCAACGTCAGGGACTATCTTACAATACTATGTTGATACCGGATTCATACAGGAATATATAATCGACAAAGGTAACCCCGTCTTCGACATAAAGGAGAGTAACAATTCTTTATTCGTCGCAACACAGGGTGGTTTATTTGAGCTTGCAAATGACTTAGTTGCTCCGATTTATACAAAGCAAATGGTGCTCAGTATTGATGTTTTTAATGAAGAAATATTATTTGGAACCAGTTCAGGATTAGAATCACTCTCCAGGACAAGTGGAAAGTTCGAATTAATATATAGTAAAAACAATCCTATTTTTTCTATAACACAAAACAACAACTTTATTTTAGCCTCTTCTGTAAATGAAGTAATATTAATAGACAAGAAAAATAGTAGATTATACACCTTAACAAAAGAACTAGGTGTTCAAGAAGAGTATAATACTCATGCGATTTTAAAAGGAAATGAAGAAATATACATAGGTGGAATTTCTGGAGTTAGCTTTGTTTCAATAAAAAAATTAGTGGCATATTTATCATCAAGAGAAACACTGGGTGTAACACTCGATGAGTTATTAATATTTAACATTCCTGAAATACCTGGTGACGGAGTGTTAAATAGCAAGTTAAGTAAAACTGAAAAGCTTAGACTAAAGTATTCAGACTATCCATTCACATTATCTTTTCACAGTCCCAAAAGTCCACTTAAAAATATTAATTATATTTATCAGATGCGTGGCCTATCAGAGTCGCTAATTAACTCCGAAGGTATAAATTCTGCAACTTATACCAACCTATCACCAGGTGATTATGAGTTCGTAGTTTTTGCGATAGATCCAGTAACAAACCAGCCTGGAGTAGAGAGAAGCCTAAATATAGAGATCACTCCTCCTTGGTGGCTATCAACTCCAGCTAAAGTTTTATACTTCTTAGTCGCGCTTTTAATATCCATTGCGACAATAAAAATTGCGATGAGAAGGCGAGTGGTTCAAAGGCAGATCGCCAAAAGTGAAGAGCGGCTGAAACTGTCACTGTGGGGTAGTGGCGATGAGATGTGGGATTGGGATATTGAGACAGGACAAATTTATCGCTCGAATATATGGGGCTCACTTGAATTTCCAAGAGATGGACAACGCTCAGGTCAAGAGGGCGAAGAGAGTAATATCCACCCTATGGACCAAATTCGAGTACGAGATGCCTTAAATAAGCATTTCTATGGCGAGACCGATCATTTTGAAGCTGCATACCGAGTAAAAGGCAAGTCTGACGATTGGGTGTGGATTTTAGATCGTGCAAAAATTGTAGAGCGTGATGAGAACGACAATGCGCTGCGTATGACAGGTACGATTAAGAATATTAGTAACTTTAAACAAGCTGAAGAGCAACTGAGACTTTTTGAGCGGGCGATTCAAAATATCTCTGAAGGTATGTTTATTTTAGATAGCGAGTTCTGTTTTGTAGAAGTGAATGAAGCTTGCTGTGATCTTTCAATGCTAAGTAAAAAAGATTTTATAGGTACCCAGTTTAATTTTGACTTATATCCCGACAGCTACTCTGAACAAATCCGCTCTATATTAAAACAACAAGGTCGGTGGAGTAATGAAGTCGAATCAGCAAGAGGTAACGGTACTAGCTTTTTAATGGAGCTGACTATCGATGCCATTTACGATGACCAAGGCGAATTGAGCCATTATGTTGGTATTTTCTCGGACGTTAGTCGACGTAAGCAACAAGAAGAGGAGCTAAGAAAGCTCACCAATAACGACTTACTGACAAACCTTCCCAACCGCTCTAACCTGATGGTGACACTCGGCAACTTGGTTAAGCGAGACTCCCACCATACTTTAATGGTTTTAGATCTTGATAATTTTAAGAAGATTAACGACTCCTTAGGTCATCAAGTCGGTGATGAGTTACTTATTTTAGTTTCTGAACGAATTCAAGCCGCCGTGCCCCACCACACCAGCATTTATCGTTTAGGTGGGGATGAGTTTGCTATTTTAATAGACAAAAATCCTGATATTGGTGTCAGCGCTGTTATTGCAAAAACAGTAATCCATGCCTTTGAAACCGCTTTTCAACTGTCCGCTGAAAAAGTCGTGGTTGGCGTTAGTATCGGTATCGTTTTGTATCCTGAAGACGATCAGAACGAGCAAGCACTACTGCGTAAGGCCGATATTGCGATGTACCATGCTAAATCTGCTGGTGGTAATCGATACCAATTCTACTCAGAATCGCTTAATAAGAATGCCATCAGACAATTAGAGGTGGAAAACCTCATCCGTGAGGGTATTAAAGATGATCTATTTGAAGTGTACTACCAACCTAAAATCGATTTAAAAACCGGTAATATGGCGGGCATGGAAGCACTGGTTAGATTGAACCACCCTGAACACGGGCTAATTCCGCCGAATAGCTTTATCCCGCTCGCGGAAGAGAACGGACTGATTGTTGAGATCGGCGACATCGTGCTTAAAAAAGCCTGCTTTGCGGCGCAGAAATGGCGCTCGCAAGGTTTATTTAATGGCCGTGTAGCTGTCAATTTATCGTCAAAACAGTTTGCACTGCCCGATCTACAGCAACGCATTGAATCTGTGTTGCGGTTAACTCAGTTACCAGCTGCAAACTTAGAGCTTGAAATAACCGAAGGTACCGTTATTCGTGAGCCGGAAAAAGCGATAAAAGTGATGCAACAACTGTCAAAAATGGGGGTGAGTTTAGCCCTTGATGACTTTGGTACCGGTTACTCCTCTTTATCATATTTAAAGCGTTTTCCTATCCATACACTTAAGATTGATAAAGCATTCGTTGATGATATCGACAAATCCGATCGCGACTTAAAAATGGTTGATTCAATTATCACTATCGCCCATAACATGGGGCTTTCAGTGGTGGGTGAAGGCGTTGAAGAAACATCTCAATTGAGTATTTTACGGGCACTCAAATGTGAAGAGATCCAGGGCTATATTTTTAGCAAAGCTGTCACCGAAGATGAGTTCACCAACCTTTTACACAATGATACCAATGCTAAACCATTAAAAGCTATCTCACTCAATAAAGCGCAATAACTCAATCATGTAAACATTGGCACAACATCTGCAACAACCTTCTCAATAGTCAAAAAAATGATACTTTGAGAAGGTTAAGATGAAAAAGATAATTAATGGATTAGTTGTTTCAATTGCATTTGCATGTTCACTCCCTGTTATGGCTTCTAGCCACACCTCAATAGCGGACCTCGATAGCAGCTACCTAACGCTTGACCTACAAACGGCAGGCGTACCACACATCAAGTTGAAGCCACTACAAACTGCCGGTGTACCGCACATCAAAGTGAAACCACTGCAAACCGC
>NZ_JBFRIY010000095.1:0-207 GCF_041468565.1 Shewanella sp. 10N.286.54.B9 | reverse complement strand
CGCAAGTGGCTTTCGATATACGCCTGCATGGTCTATTTTGTTCCATACAAAATAAGACATTTCCTCCTTCCATGGCGGTCAGATGCAGAAGGTAGAGCGAAGCACAACTAAATGGATTTAGGAGGTAGAGTAATGCATGGAGCGATTACCGAGGATGCTAGAGCCGAGAATAACTATTAGCTACAACCCACGTGCTTGTCTAAAGTG
>NZ_JBFRIY010000094.1:9802-9949 GCF_041468565.1 Shewanella sp. 10N.286.54.B9 | reverse complement strand
TCAAAGCTAACTACCACTAGAACATCATCAACATCAGTATCGTTGTCTAATACATTGCCTGTAGCAGGATTTCCTTCTTCTACAGTATTATTATCGTTGATAAGTATGCTTGGGTCATCAACCGGGATCACTTCAATAGTGAGTGTT
>NZ_JBFRIY010000094.1:8786-8962 GCF_041468565.1 Shewanella sp. 10N.286.54.B9 | reverse complement strand
CCAGCATTAACAGTTTGACCATCTACTTCAAAGCTAACAACGGTTAACTCATTATCGATATCGCTATCGTTGTTGAGAACGTTACCCGTGGCAACACTGTCTTCATCAATAATGTTGCTGTCATTGACTAACTGGCTTGGATCATCGACTGGCGTCACTTCAATGGTGAGTGTTGC
>NZ_JBFRIY010000094.1:951-8087 GCF_041468565.1 Shewanella sp. 10N.286.54.B9 | reverse complement strand
GTGAGTGTTGCTGTAGAGCCTGTGTTAGTCGTGTAGGTGATGACAGGAACATTGCCGTTCCAGTTTTCATTGGGAGTAAACGTATAGCTGCCGTCTTCATTGATAACGAGGTTGCCACCATCAAGTTCTACAGTGGTGCCTGCTGCAACAGTTTGGCCATTAACTTCAAAGCTAACTACCACTAGGTCATTATCTACATCGCTATCGTTGTCGAGTACGTTACCTGTTGCAACTTCACCTTCGTCTATGGTGTTAGTGTCATTTTCTAGCTGACTTGGGTCATCAACCGGCGTCACTTCAATAGTGAGTGTTGCTGAAGAGCCTGTGTTAGTCGTGTAGGTGATGACAGGAACATTGCCGTTCCAGTTTTCATTGGGTGTGAACGTATAGCTGCCGTCTTCATTGATAACGAGGTTGCCACCTTCAAGTTCGACGGTGGTACCTGCTGCAACAGTTTGGCCGTCGACTTCAAAGCTTATCACTGTGAGCTGGTCATCTAGATCGCTATCGTTGTCGAGTACGTTTCCTGTCGCTGTAGTATCTTCGGCTATTGTTTGGCTGTCATTTTGAAGAACGGTTTCTAAGTCGTAATTCTCGGTCGTGGTATCTTCTGCACGTTCGCCGTTGTTGCCAAATCCATATACAATAGCGTCGACGACGGTGTCGGCATCTAGAATAAGCTCTGAGCCCGATACAGTAATAGAGAAGGTACCATCAGCGTTCATTAACGTTTGATAATTGGTGCCATTGATGGTGACAACCACAATACCAATAGTGATAGCGGCATCAGCAGTTACCGTTCCTGTAACTATGATGGACTGCTGTCCTTCCTCATTAGTCACTAGGTTATCGCCAGTTATTGGATCTAAATCGATAGCGATATCGGCATTAATTGGGCTGTCATTATCGAATATGCGCAAGGTGCCTTGAGAGTCAGCAAGAGCGGCATTGACGGGGTCGGTCAGATTGATTAACGCAAACTCAGGGCTTCCTTCAACAATAAGATCATCAACGATTGGAACTGTTATATAAGCAGTTGTTTGTCCGGGTAAAAATGTAACAGTCCCTGAGACATTAATGAAATCTTCACCAAATAGTGCAGAAAGCTCTTCGCTTGAATAGTTTACGGTAATGGTTTCGGTGCTGGCTTCACTTAAGCTTAGAGTAAATACCGCGTGCTCCATCCCTTCAACTGCAATTGCATAATCGATGTTGATGAGTGGAAGATCGCCAGCAGGACTGTCGTTATCAAAAATTGCGAATTGTAGCGTCTCGTCGTAGACATTTTCACCTGTCACTACAGCTCTAAAGTATTCAGTAGGCTCAATTTGCGCATCATCAAAAATAGGCACACGAATTAATACACTTGAGTCGCCAGCCCCTAAAGTGAAACCGAATACAGGGCGAGGAATACTGCCGCTGTAATCGATTGACGTCACAGTCATTGACTGCCACGTTAGGCCGCCATCGTTGGAGTATTGAATTGGAACAATATAATCATCAGCATATTCCGCAATGGGTATACCGAACTGTTCACTTAATAGCTCGCTGGTAAAGGTGATTTCAAGAGCGGAATCCTCATCAAATACCAGCTCACTGTTTAGGGTGAATTGGTTGAATCCATCATGCTCAAAAACGTCTGGAATATCTGCAGATAAATGTGATTTATACTGATCTTGAGTTTGGGACGTTATATCTCTAAATGCGGTCCAATCCTCGACACGATAATCTAAAGTGAGTCCTTCAAGATCATACTGGTTGATACCTTCATTAAGAATAATGGCGTAGTTACCATCGCCTAAATCAAGCAACGTACCAATATCTTGGAATTCTGCGCTTAGCTGTACATTTTTAACGACAAGGTTTTCAGTGATAACTTGCTGGCCTGTAGCGCCGGCGAGTAAATCATCTGCTGAAAATGTAATACGTCCATCGAGTTCGTTGTAGTTGTAGGTAACAAGTCCACCGGGAACATCAAGAATATCCACCTGTCTTTCATCTGCGGCATCAGGAGCGCGATCTCCAGCTAAATCATCAATAGTGTCAGCAACATGAGCCATGGCCAAGCTTTCAAATACGTTCTGCTCATCTGGTGAACGTTCACTGTCTCTAGTAAATTCAATACCAAGCTGTGCAAGAACTAACGACAACATCTCTTTACCAGCAGTTGCAATATTCAGTGGCTCGCCAGTGGTCGGGTCTATATAGCCTGAGAGTGCTTGGTGTATGGCAAATACGATATTAATATTAGTCGCGTAACTAGCATCTAGATTTAAAGAATCGCTGTTTGTTTGTAACAGACCGTCATTGTTACCATCAGACAGATCGCTATCCAATGCTTGCAGGAATATCGCCATATTCTCTACATAGTTTAAGTTGCTGTCAGATAAAGAGGTACCGGCAATATCTTGTAAAAATAGGATAGTACCTTGAATCGCATCAGCACTAAATGTCGCGATGGTGACATCACCCACGCTAAAGGTGATTGTGTCGCCAGGTTGGTAAGCAAAAGAGCCTGGAGCTCCCATATCCCCTGTAAATCCAGAAAACCCTGATGAGGTCGTGTATGCAACGCCATTGACAAAGTTATCAGTAAACTGTGCGGTCAAAAAGTTGTTTTCTTCACCCGTACTTTGGGTTTGATTATTGATTGCAAGGCTAGTTATTTGAGCATTATTATTTTGGCCAGTAGTATCGAATCCTGAACTCGCTATGGTTTCTGCGCCGCCTCTGGCGATAGAGATATGTCCAGATGTTCCTTCGCTTCCTGTTTGATTGCCTGCTGCTGTATCAGGGCCTTCAGTTGGATCTTCCCCTGCCGCAATAAGGGCTTGGATCTCTTCTATTTCACTAAGAACTTCTTGGTTAGCATCAGAGGAGGGCGTGGTTGCAGAAGGAATTGCTTCACTATTAGAAGAGATGATCGAGCCGTCTTCAAGACGAAGCTCTACAAAGCTACTGTCACTGACGGATAAGTTAGTTCCAGCTGGAATGAAATCGCCATTGACTAGGTTTTTAATACTACCGTCAATTTCTGCAGTAACAGCTCCGGTTACACTTTGAATATGGCCTGCTTGTGTTGTAACTATCGACTTCATCGTCTTGCTCCTTGCCGCGACGCACCCTCGTTTGAAGTGTAGCCCACGCGTTATTTTTTGTAACTTATCATTAACCGATATTATAGGAGATGAAAACAATGGTCAATTTTTTGACGCTGTGTTTTTGATGAGTAATTTTCGGATTGGATTATTGCTATTAAACCGTAAGTGTTAGTTCAAAAAAAAAAGCCACTAAATATAGTGGCTTTGATAGAGGCTTATGCTGATAATTTCCTGGCTTGCTACTTTTGACTGATTTTTCTATGGGATATTATTTCCTTGGTCTACTTGTTCATATGGAGGAATGAAAGTGTCATTGGGATCGACAATTAATGCGTCGTCGGCAATTAAGCCCGCAATGATGTCTGATTCGTTATTGCTACCATAAACGATTGATAGGTCGATGCCATCAAGAATGATAGTCACACCATCGCCGCCGGCTACTCCATCAATATCTAACACTATCGTAGTGTCCCCACCACTAATAGTAATAGAGCTAAAGTAATCTTCTAAGTTGCCATTTTCTTCGTTAATTAATAAGTCTGATAGATCTAACACATCAACTTGTTGATTGAAGCCGTAAACGGTATCGGTACTGTTGTCTGCAGAATCTTCAGACCACCAAAAAAAGTCTCTCTCACTGTCATCTGCGGTAGCGACTGTACCTCCATATAGAGAATCGTCACCCCTCCCTCCAGATAGAAGATCTCGTCCGGTTCCACCGCTAATAGTATCGTTACCGTCTCCTCCTAAGATAATGTCATTACCTGCGTCACCATTAAGTATATCCATACCTCCTTGTCCAAATAGAATGTCATTACCGTCGGCGCCGTTAAGGGTATCGCCGCCATCATCGATTTGAGATACGTCAAAATCTTCAATATTTTGACTAATAAAGTTATGCACTTCTGCGTCAGTGACAGTGGCGACATTAACGGTTAATTCATCTGCCACATACTGTCTAATTGCATCCATGCCTTGCAAAGAGTTTCCAAAGAAGTCAGTTAAATCACCAAATATAATGTCATCACCATTTCCGGCATTAATAGTGTCATTGCCAGGGAATATATTGGATCCTAGAATTGCATCAGCAAGATCGTCGACATCAACATTGTTAATAACTGGTGCTTCGGTATCGAACAGTTGAAGGGTGGTATTGTTTACATTACCACCCAAGCCAATAGCTTCAACGTAAGACAGTCCATTTAAAAGAGTAAAGGCATTTTGGGCATTGGTTAGATACCCTCCGGGCTGGCCATTATCGGTATTAGGTTCACCATCTGTAATAAAGAAGGTGCGATTATTACCTTGGGGAAAATTGTCGTTAAACCAGTTATAAGCTGTAGTAAATGCAGCTGAATAGTTTGTTGTACCTCCGCTTGTCATCGCCGTAAACGCTGCCGCTATACTCGATAGAGGGTCATTAGAGCTAAGATCGATTGAAATCAAAGTTCTAGCAGTTTGATCAAAATCAACCAGTAGCACATTCACCGTACCAGAATTCGACTGATTAGCATTAGCGATGAGTGTCGTTATTACTTGGGTTATTTGATCTTTAGCAGTCTGAACGGCGGTTGCCCCCATACTGCCAGAGGAATCAATTAGAAATGCTAAGTTGTAACTTGCGCCAGCTAAAATACCTGGAGTATCACTGATGATAGTGTCGTTGCCATCGGTTCCAATATAATTGTCATCACCAGGATTAAGGGTTTCGCTATTATAAACGGCAATTCTGGCTGTCGCTGTATCTGTTCCTCCATTGCCATCACTGATTGTATAATTGAAACTAATGGGAACAGAACTATTACCATTATGCTGGAAAGTGTATGAGCCATCTTCTTTTACCGTTAACAGTCCTCCCTGAAGTAATATTTCCGCTTCACCGCCGATAAAGACTAAATCATTACCATTGATTTGGGTAAGTTGAAGCGGATCGTTACTTTGATCACTATCAACTCCAGAGCCAGTGTCATCGGTGATGACATTACCTGTAACTACGCCTTCATAGTCGACTTGGTAAGCGTTATTTAAAGCATTTGGTACGTAGTTATCGGGCGTCAATGTAACACTAAATTCGCCAGTGTTGTCTCCGGAGAAGACCACTGCATCACCATCATTATCAGTGGCAGAATAGCCAAACTCTATATCTATAGGTGTGTTAAATACCAAACCATTAGATGCAAGGCCGGTAATTTGAAAGTCCTCTCCACTGAGATGGATGATTTCAATTGACAAAATTGCCAATCCATTGAACTCAAGCTCTTCGATAAGCAATGTTGGACCTACGGTCGCATTGACTACTTTTGTACTGTTATCTGAATAGGTCACTATGTATTGTATATCTGCCGAGCCACTGTGGTTCCCGTTATTGTTGGTTCCTAAATTGATTGCGAGTAAGTTGGTACCATTAATGCCGTAATCAATGACTATTGATTCATTATCAGATATTGAGGTTTGCGGTCCTACACCAATACCGTGACTGTTTGAATTGATTTGAGATGAAATGCCGTTGGTATAACCTGTGATGGTCGAAATAACATTATTAGCTTGGCCATTTTGCGCATAAATAGCACCGTCAGAGTCTACAAAATAGGTTGTGTTGTTGCCGGCAGGAGCTGAGCCTATATCATAATCAATGATAGTTTCAAGATCGACCTCTTGCAGCAAGGTAAATTGATAGTCGTAATGGCCATCGCCGTCAAGTACCGCAGTTAGAGTGAACACGTCAACTCCGTTAGCACTAGCGGTTAGCGTATTACCGCTCATTGTATATTCAAGCGCTTGACCGTTGTATTGCAGTCCACTGGTTAACACGTTGAAGTTGATACTGCCAAACCCATCGGCTCCAGGATCGAATAGGTCAGCGGTAACACTCTCGCCTATGAGGTGCGGAATATTGTGAACCAAGTCTTCATCAACTTCGTCGACTGGTGCATCATCCTCTATGGTAACGTTAAAGTTTGCATTAACATCTTGAACGCCATCATTTATGGTTACTCCAAAAGCAAAAGTGAGTATATCTTCTGCATCATTCAATGGATGATCAATTGAATTGTGCAGGGTAACGGTATAGCCAATTTCAAAGCCTGTTAAGTTAGCTGTTACGGTTCCCAAGGTTATTGACATTATCGCATTTTGGCCTACTGAACCTGTCAGTGTTTTACTGTTATTGTCCCAGCTCCAAGTGATTAATTGAGCGTCGGAAAACATATTGGTAGTAGGTCCAGATAGCGATATATCAAAGACACTGCTGTTCTGAGCGTCTGAATCTGTGAAAGAGATGACCCCGCTGTTTTCTTTGAGATCTGTAGTGTCAGAAGGAACACCTACATTATCAATAATACCGTTATCAAGCCCCTCTTCAGAGACCACAACAGGTATCACTTCAGTGATAATAGGTGCATCGTTATCGCCATTGATAGTGATATTAACGGTTTCGGTATCGGTGGCGCCGAAGCTGTCGGTGACAGTGACCTCAAAGCTAAGGTCGACCGTTTCGCCTTCGCTTAAGAACTGGGTGAGGGAGTTGAGCACGGCATAATCCCAACTGTCACTGTCGGCGCTAAAGCCAGCAATGAAGGCATCGACTTGGCCTTGAGTTAACGCGCCGCCCGACCAGACCACATTACCAACATGGGCAAAGGAGATAGTGTGGTTATCGCCATTATCAACGTCGGTGAAACTTAAGGCGCCGCTGTCAGACAGTGTTGGCGTGTCGTCATCTTCGGTGACAGCACCCTCAGTATCGTTAATCGTCAGCACCGGAATATCATTGGTACCAGTCACGGTCACAGTGACTAACTGCTGGCTGAAAGCACCATGTTCATCGGTGACGGTGATCAAGAAAGTCTCATCATGCATCTCGCCTTGGGCGAGGGCGTTGACGAGAGCGTTATCGGCTAAGGTGTAACTCCACACACCAGTGTTAGCGTCGATATCGAAGGTGCCGTAGTCGTTAACTTGGGCGGCGAAACTCCAACTCCAGCTGGCGCCGTTATCGACATCATCGGCGGTTAAGGTACCGCCGGTCATTAAGTT
>NZ_JBFRIY010000094.1:0-219 GCF_041468565.1 Shewanella sp. 10N.286.54.B9 | reverse complement strand
GTTGCCCGGCTCAGGCATGTTACCGCCATCCATCACGCCGGCTTCTAATACATCGCCAGTGGCATCTTGGATGGTTGAGGTGATAACCGGAATATCGTTGGTCCCAGTGACCGTCACAGTAACCAGCTGCTGACTATAAGCGCCATGTTCATCGGTGACGGTGACCAAGAAAGTTTCATCGTGCATTTCACCTTGGGCGAGGGCGTTGACCAGTGCGTT
>NZ_JBFRIY010000093.1:0-3438 GCF_041468565.1 Shewanella sp. 10N.286.54.B9 | reverse complement strand
ATCGCTCAAGCCTTGTACTAAAATAATTGAATTCGAACAAAAACCAAGCTCGAAAGATCAACAGCCCCTAGATAAAAATAGGAGACCTCGGTCTCCTATTTTTATCTTATACATATTATTAGGCTTTGATAAATTGCTCTCTTAACCGGCCAACTTTATCTCTTAGCGCTGCAGCCTCTTCAAACTCAAGGTTCTTAGCATGTTCATGCATCTGTTTTTCTAGCTTATCAATCTCATGGCTGATATCGGCGGGTTTTGCATGGTACTCTGCGCCATTTTCTGCAACTTTATCTAACTCGCCCGGCACATTATCACTATCACCCACATCCATAACATCGGTAATACGCTTAATCACCCCTTTAGGTGTGATGCCATTATCAAGGTTATATTGATGCTGCATCTCACGACGGCGGTTTGTTTCCGTAATCGCCTTGTCCATAGACTTAGTGATACGGTCACCATATAGAATAACTTTACCGTTAACGTTTCGTGCAGCTCGCCCTATGGTCTGGATAAGAGAACGTTCTGAACGCAAGAAGCCCTCTTTATCTGCATCAAGAATACAGACTAAAGAAACCTCTGGCATATCCAACCCCTCGCGCAGTAGGTTAATGCCAATAAGCACATCAAATACACCCAGTCTAAGGTCGCGAATGATTTCAACGCGTTCAACGGTATCGATGTCTGAGTGCAAATACCTTACTTTTACGCCATGCTCATCCAAGTATTCAGAAAGGTCTTCAGACATTCTCTTCGTCAAGGTAGTCACTAGCACCCGCTCGTTGACTGCTACGCGTTTGCCAATCTCAGACAGCAGATCATCGACCTGTATACCAACAGGCCTGACTTCAATCTCAGGATCTAGCAGACCTGTAGGCCTAACAACTTGCTCCGCTATCTGCCCCTCAGATTTATCAATTTCGTAGTCACTTGGCGTCGCTGAAACAAAAATGCTTTGTGGCATTAACGCCTCAAACTCTTCAAACTTTAATGGCCGATTGTCCAATGCAGACGGCAGGCGAAATCCATACTCAACTAAGTTCATCTTTCGTGAACGGTCGCCTTTGTACATCGCGCCAATTTGAGGCACTGTGACGTGTGACTCATCGATGATCAACAAACCATCTTCAGGCAGATAATCAAGTAATGTCGGCGGCCCATCACCTGGGGCGCGCCCGGAGAGGTAGCGAGAGTAGTTTTCGATACCAGAGCAATAGCCGAGCTCCGTCATCATTTCGACGTCATATTGTACCCGCTCAGTGATGCGCTGCTCTTCTATCAGTTTATTTAGGTCTAATAACTGCTTCTTCCGTTCACGAAGCTCCTCTTTTATATCTTCTGTTGCGGCTATTATCGATTCACGCGGTGTTACATAATGACTCTTAGGGTAAACCGTAATACGTGCGATACGCTTGATAATGTGACCAGTAAGCGGATCGAATAAGCTTAGACGCTCAATTTCATCATCAAAAAGTTCTACTCTAATTGCATGTTTGTCAGAATCAGCTGGAAACACATCGATCACTTCGCCGCGAACACGATACGTACCGCGCTGCAGTTCGATATCATTGCGAGTATATTGCAGTTCACTGAGTCGTTTGAGCATATCGCGTTGATCTATTATTGCGCCTTCTCTAAGATGCAATAACATTTTCATATAGGACTTGGGATCGCCCAAACCATAGATAGCAGATACTGATGCGATTAACACCACATCTTTTCGCTCTAACAATGCTTTGGTGGCCGACAAACGCATTTGCTCAATATGTGCATTGACGGAGGCATCTTTTTCAATAAAGGTCCCTGTCGAAGGCACATAGGCTTCAGGTTGGTAATAATCGTAATAAGAAACGAAATACTCAACAGCATTATGGGGGAAAAATTCCTTCATTTCCCCATACAGCTGTGCTGCCAACGTCTTATTAGGTGCCATTATGATGGTGGGACGCGACATTTTTTCTATTACATTAGCAATCGTAAAGGTTTTGCCAGAGCCAGTGACTCCTAACAGGGTTTGGCTAGCCAAACCTGACTCTAATCCATCAACTAGTTGATTAATGGCTGTAGGCTGATCACCGGCAGGTTTGTACTGGGATTCCAATTGAAATACAGATTCAGACACTAGGTTAAGCTTCCTCGTTTTTCTTGGGCGTATTTTACCCTATTTGATCATTAAGATGGGGCAAAGCTGGAAAATTATGTTGAGTCTCGAGATTTAATTCATTATTAACGAAAAGGATAACCTAGCCCTTGCCTTGCACCTTACACAATCAAAACTTATGCCCCTGACTAAAAATCGATTGCTATAACAACTTAAGATGACAACTTATGTTTATTGCTGTGAAAGTTTGTGACATTTAAACAATCAAAGACTTAGCTCGCCTCCTTGCTCTACACTAGCCTAAAAATGGCGTTTTAATTCACAATCCAGCTACATTAGGTGGTTACAAATTAGCAACAATTTGAAAATGTGCATAAATTAACTGTTGATTTTTGCATCAATATGTTTTTAAACAATAAAAAAAAATCCTAGCAAAATTGTGCATTTTAACCTCAAGCCCCTATTCATAGGTGTTTGCAACAGATTTTTTGACTTAACCCACAGGCTTATCCACAGATTTAGTGGATAACTCATGTAAGCCTAGCTATAGCGGGACTTTTAACCAGTAGCGCTACTTTAGTATGACGAGAAAAGATTTTGTAATTTTATTACATATGAAATTATTGTACCGACAACACAACCAGCACTCTTTGACTCGATATTGTTAGTAGCCAATCGAAAACTACGATTAACTCATATACTTGCATTCTAACTGCCCACTTACTGTAAAATATGGTGCATTCGTCACCATGATGCGCATTTGCTGAACACTTAACCCTATAAATCCACTTTTTTTCCGTTGTCGAGTTGACTCAGTTGTAAGAGCGATTTAATATGCGCTCCGTCTTCAACGAGACGTAACTTATTCGATTCCCCTGTAGTTCAGTTGGTAGAACGGCGGACTGTTAATCCGTATGTCACTGGTTCGAGTCCAGTCTGGGGAGCCAAAGTTTAAGTTAATCAGATATTTATCTGTAAGTATAAAAGAGCAATTCCCCTGTAGTTCAGTTGGTAGAACGGCGGACTGTTAATCCGTATGTCACTGGTTCGAGTCCAGTCTGGGGAGCCACTTTTATATAAACAGCTAAATATTGATAAAAAATGTAATTCCCCTGTAGTTCAGTTGGTAGAACGGCGGACTGTTAATCCGTATGTCACTGGTTCGAGTCCAGTCTGGGGAGCCAATTTTTTTATCAAAATATAAGTAAAATGCGATTCCCCTGTAGTTCAGTTGGTAGAACGGCGGACTGTTAATCCGTATGTCACTGGTTCGAGTCCAGTCTGGGGAGCCACTTTATTTATAGTTAGATTTATTCGATTCCCCTGTAGTTCAGTTG
>NZ_JBFRIY010000092.1:0-18160 GCF_041468565.1 Shewanella sp. 10N.286.54.B9 | reverse complement strand
CGCACTTGGTTGCTCTACGGCTTCAACTAAGTTCCTTATATGGAGGGAACACCAAACTCTGTATGCAATAGGATTAGCCATGAAACAAAAGGCCTCAACAACATCTTCATTGGAGAATAAAAGCGTAAATACTTAGCAATTGGGTTTTAGCTTTAGCTATTTTCCCGTAAACGTCTGAGCTTAAAAATATTACCATGTACTCACAGAATCAGATCTCCCCCGTTGGAAATTTTGCTTTTTAAATTTCGCCGGGGCGCTGAGGGTTCGACTCATATGAAATCAAGAGTGGGGTACAAGCGCTTTACCCCTTGGCTCTACTCTCTGTTACAAGAATGGGCGAAGCGCCACGACTTTGATTTAGATTTGGTTTTGAATTAAAAATAATAGCCATTAGTAATGGTAGCTAACTAATTTTGGGGCAAAACCTAGTTACGAAACTAGCAGGAAACACCTATTCCCCATCGGAGTTGCCGAAGTACGTTGAAGAAATAACCGTAGTGCCCACACGGATGTGGGTATAGCTTTCGCGGGACAGGATGTCCCATCGGAAGCGTTAGGTGATTTCAAATAAGTACGAGGGAGACAATTTCGTCTGGGGCGCTGAGGGATTGTCAAGGGGCGCAAGCGCTTTGCCCCTTGGCTCTGGTGTGGGCGAAGCGCCACGACTTAGGTCAAGCGTAGCTTGATAAAATTAGTAGAGGGCCAACTCACTTTGGGGCAGAAGTAAGTTTCAAAAACTAACAGAATACTCTAACTCCCCATCGAAGTTGCCGAACTCATCGAAGACAAATCGCGTGAGTGAGGCATGGATGCCGAGTTAGCCTTAGGTGAGCCATGGATGGCGAATATAAGGCGATAACTATTTTCGAAAATGAATGAGGTTCAACAACTTCGTCGGGGTGGCAGGAGTGCTCCAAGAGGGGATTGCTGTTGATCCCCTTTTGGCCGAGTGTGAGCTGGAAGCTCACGACTTTGGTCAAGCGAAGCTTGATAAATAATAGAGCTGCATTCTTTTACTTTCAAAGTGAATACTGACTTGTGAGTCTCAACTAAAATCGCTAGCTTTAGTGTTTAAACCGAAAATAGATCCCATCGCAACTAGGATGCAACCGCTGGTTGACACAATGTCAGCTGCAGTTGATAGTATGCAACCATCTGATTTAATAGGCTTACGGCTAAATAACAGACCAAGGAATGACTCTTATGATTTTAGCAGACAAGATAATCAGATTAAGGAAACAGTGCGGCTGGTCGCAAGAAGATCTAGCCGAAAAGTTGAATGTCTCCAGGCAGTCAGTCTCGAAGTGGGAAAGTGCCAATAGCATACCTGACTTGAACCGCATCATAACACTGGCAGATATTTTTGAGGTCTCAACTGACTTTTTACTGAAAGATGAAACCGAAGTCAGTGACACTCTGCAAAGCGTATCTCAGACCAGTTTGGTCAGTCTAGAGCAAGCCTTAGCCTATACCGATAAAAAAGTAATAGTGTCTGATCTCATTACCAAGGGAGTGGTACTTTGTGTGTGTTCTGTTGTGCCACTGTTTTTCTTTTTAGCAATGGCAGAAACCCATCGCTTAGGAATGACTGGTGATATAGCGGCAGTGATGGGGGTTATCTCAATACTCATCATGGTGTCTATTGCTGTAAGCTTTTTTATTAAAATTAACCAATATGAAGCAGACTTTGCTGTCATTGATAATCAGCCTTTTGAGCTGGCTTATGGCGTACATGGGGTGATTAGCGAGAAGTTGCAAAAGTATAGACCTACCTACAACTTCAGGTTGTCTATCTCAATATTCTTGTTTATTTTCAGCTTCGTGCCTTTGATGACAATCAGTATGTTCTTTAATGGTTCTGCAATCGTTTTAATCATGCTGATTGTTATGATGCTTATGATTGCGGCGGGCATTTATATCATTTTATCTGTTAGTGCTAAATACATGGCTTACACTAATATTTTGAAAGAAAGCGGTTTAAAAACAGAGAAAAGCAGACGTGCTCAAAGAGCTGAAAAGTTAGCTGCATTTTATTGGCCACTATTGGTAGCAATATACCTGGGCTGGAGCCTGTGGACGATGGCGTGGGGCGTAACTTGGATTATTTGGCCTGTGGGCGCAGTATTGTTTATTGCTTTGGTTGGGCTAATGGAACTATTAAATAAAGATGATATGAATCGTGCAGATTTCTAAATATATTCTATGTTGTTTATAAAGTAATCTAGGCCGTTGCCCCTCTGAGTAGAGGGGCTGGTAATGTTACAGACTAACCAATCTCTACCACCGTTGACGTTACGCTGCCATCTCGCAAACGCGTCGTTAGCGTATCGCCGACAACCGTATCTTCAGCGGCCTGCACAACCTTACCTTTACCGTTTAGAGTAATACTATAACCGCGGCTCAATGTCGCCAGTGGGCTTACTGTATCGAGCTGCTGTGCGCGGTGGGCAACGCGCTGCTCGCTCATGGCAAGCTTGTCGGTGATAGCCGTTGTTAATTTTTCGGATAGATAACTCAAGCGCTGGCTTTCCAGTTCGAGTCGATGTTGTGGTGACTGGTTATCGAGTCTATTGGCGAGTTGCTGCTGCCTAAGCGTCATACTATGCAATTTGCTTTGTAGGGCTTTTTGCAGTCTGAGCTGCATCTCGTCAAAGGTTTGCTCATAGGTTTGTAAGCGTCGCTGTGGATCTTGTTTTTGTAGGCGATGTTCGCAGGCTTGCAGCTTATTTTGTTGCTTTAACTGGTAATGCTGCCAGCTTTGTTTTAAGCGCGACAATACAGCATTTAACTTCTGCGCTTTATTGTCGGCATCTTTCGATAATAATTCGGCTCCAGCTGATGGTGTTGGCGCACGTAGATCGGCAACATAATCACTAATGGTGGTGTCAACTTCATGGCCGACCGCAGATACCACTGGTATACCACTGTTATAGATTGTATGAGCTAAGCCTTCGTCATTAAAGCTCCATAAATCCTCAAGAGAACCGCCACCGCGGGTCACTAGCAGTACATCGACTTCGGCGCGGCTATTGGCTAAATTAATGGCATTACAGATACTAGCGGCTGCGTCAGTGCCTTGTACGGCTGTTGGATAGATGATGACTTCGATTGATGAGTCTCGGCGAGCGAGTACATGCAAGATATCGCGAATTGCCGCGCCAGTAGGTGAGGTCACCACGCCAATACGCTGAATATTGTCTGGTAGTGGACGTTTGGTGTCGGTGGCAAACATGCCTTCGGCAGCAAGCTTCATTTTCAGTGCTTCATATTGCTGAGCAAGCAAACCATCACCGGCTGGCAACATAGATTCAATTAATAGCTGATAGTCACCTCTAGGCTCGTAGACGCTAATATTACCCTTTACCAGCACTTGTTGACCGTTAACAGGTCTGAAAGTCACCGCTTGGTTGCGGCCTTTAAACATGGCGCAACGGATCTGGGAAAAATTATCTTTAAGAGTCAGATACCAATGGCCTGAACCTGGGGCGGCAAAATTTGAGATTTCAGCATTTAGCCAAATTCGACCTAGTTGCCCCTCGAGAAGTTGTCTGACTTCTCCATTGAGTCGAGAGACGGTGTAAACGTTGTTTTTTGAGGTTTTCATTATTTTTTTACACACAAATGCTAATTAATGCCTATTTTCCATTTACCAACCCAGATATGCAAGGTATAATCTCGCCGCAATATTTCACCTCTAAATCCTACTCTCTTGGGGAGATGTTGCATGTTAAGATTAAAGAAAGAAGCGCTAACGTTTGATGATGTGTTGCTAGTTCCAGCGCACTCCACCGTCCTCCCAAATACTGCCGTTCTCAAAACACGTCTAACAAATACGATAGAACTGAACACGCCTATAGTGTCTGCTGCGATGGATACCGTCACAGAAGCACGCTTAGCAATTGCGATTGCGCAAGAAGGCGGTTTAGGATTTATCCATAAAAATATGACGATTGAGCAACAGGCTGAAGAAGTTCGCAAAGTAAAAATTTACGAAGCGGGTATTGTTCAGCAGCCAGTGACTGTGACGCCGACCACCACGCTAGCCGATCTTAAAGTATTGACTGAAAAGAACGGTTTTGCAGGTTACCCTGTCGTTAATGAAGCACATGAACTTGTCGGTATTATTACCGGCCGTGACGTGCGTTTTGTTACTGATTGGAGCCGTACAGTTGATCAGGTGATGACGCCTAAAGAGCGACTCGTCACTGTACCTGAAGGCACTAAGCTTGATGAAGTGCAAACACTGATGCATTCTCACCGTGTTGAGAAAGTATTGGTTGTTGATGACAACTTTAAGCTTAAAGGTCTTATTACCGTTAAAGATTTCCAAAAAGCTGAGCGTAAGCCTAATGCATGTAAGGACGAACTAGGTCGTTTACGTGTTGGTGCTGCGGTTGGTGCCGGCCCTGGTAATGAAGAGCGTGTTGATGCGCTTGTGCTTGCTGGCGTTGATATCTTACTTATCGATTCATCTCACGGTCACTCTGAAGGCGTACTGCAGCGCATTCGTGATACCCGTGCTAAATACCCTGAACTACAAATCGTTGGTGGCAACGTCGCTACAGCTGAAGGTGCATTAGCCCTGGTTGAAGCTGGCGTGAACGCGGTTAAAGTCGGTATTGGTCCTGGTTCTATCTGTACCACTCGTATCGTGACTGGCGTAGGTGTACCGCAAATTACAGCAGTATCTGACGCAGCGACAGCCGTTAAGCATCTAAATATTCCTGTTATTGCTGATGGTGGTATTCGCTTCTCTGGTGACTTAGCAAAAGCACTTGCTGCTGGTGCATCATGCATCATGGCGGGTTCAATGTTTGCCGGTACTGATGAAGCGCCAGGCGAAACTGAACTTTATAATGGCCGTGCTTATAAGTCATACCGTGGAATGGGCTCATTGGGCGCAATGACACAAACACAAGGTTCGTCTGATCGTTACTTCCAAAGTGATAACGCCGCAGACAAGCTAGTACCTGAAGGTATTGAAGGTCGCGTTGCTTACAAAGGTAAGCTTAAAGAGATCATTCATCAGCACATGGGCGGTCTACGTTCATGCATGGGCCTAACAGGTTGTGCCACCATTAAAGAACTTAATGAGAAAGCTGAGTTTGTTAAAATCACCGCTGCTGGCATGGGCGAGTCTCATGTTCACGACGTGAAAATTAGCAAAGAAGCGCCGAACTACAGTTCAGGTTCTTAAAGTTTGCTAGGCGACCATGACGGTCGCCTTTTATTTAGCTGTGAACTGCTTTAGCTACTCATCGCTATATACGCAGCTCTGCAAGATTTTAGTTAAACAGAAATATAAAGATAAGGTACCCCATGAGCAACATTCATGAGCATAAGATCCTAATCCTAGATTTTGGATCGCAATACACCCAATTGATTGCCCGCCGTATTCGTGAAATCGGTGTTTATTGTGAACTTTGGGCTTGGGATGTTTCCGAAGAGCAAATTCGTGGTTTTGCACCAAACGGTATTATTTTAGCCGGTGGACCAGAAAGCGTGACTGCAGATAACTCTCCTCGCGCCCCTGAGTATGTATTTAGCGCTGGCGTACCAGTACTCGGCATTTGCTACGGCATGCAGACTATGTCTGAGCAGCTTGGTGGTAAAGTCATTCAAGGTGTTGGAGAAGGCGAGTTTGGTTACGCACAAGTAGAAGTACAAACTCAATCTGCACTATTTAAAGCGATTGAAGATGCAGTAAGCGAAACCGGAAAGCCTTTACTTGACGTTTGGATGAGTCATGGCGATAAAGTGTCGGAGATCCCTGAAGGTTTCGTGACTGTCGCTAACACTGAGACTTGTCCGTTCGCTGCAATGGCTAACGAAGACAAAAAATTCTATGGCGTTCAGTTCCATCCTGAGGTGACTCACACTCGCCAAGGTAAGCGCATGCTTGAGCATTTTGCGCTTGATATTTGTGGTTGTGATGCAAACTGGAAACCGTCTTCAATTATTGAAGATGCGGTAGAACGTTTAAAGAAACAGATTGGTGACGATGAAGTTATTCTTGGCCTATCTGGTGGTGTTGATTCATCTGTCGTTGCAATGCTGTTGCACCGTGCGATTGGCGATAAACTGACTTGTGTATTCGTTGATAACGGCCTGCTGCGTTTAAATGAAGCTCAACAAGTGATGGATATGTTTGGCGATCACTTCGGGCTCAACATTATCCACGTTGATGCCGAGAACCGTTTCCTTGATGCAATGGCCGGCGAAGCTGAACCAGAAGCTAAACGTAAGATCATTGGCCATGTCTTTGTTGAAATTTTCGATGAAGAGTCTAAGAAATGCAAAAATGCTAAATGGCTTGCCCAAGGCACTATCTATCCAGATGTGATTGAGTCTGCAGGTAGCGCAACGGGTAAAGCACACGTGATTAAATCACACCATAACGTTGGCGGCTTGCCAGATGATATGGAGCTGGGTCTGGTTGAGCCACTACGTGAACTGTTTAAAGATGAAGTGCGTAAAATTGGTTTAGAGCTAGGTCTACCGTATGACATGCTTTACCGCCATCCATTCCCAGGGCCTGGTCTTGGTGTGCGTGTACTTGGCGAAGTTAAGAAGGAATACTGTGATTTACTGCGTTTAGCCGATGCCATTTTCATCGAAGAGCTACACAAAGCTGACCTGTATAATAAAGTAAGCCAAGCGTTTACTGTGTTCTTACCTGTTCGTTCTGTGGGCGTAATGGGTGATGGCCGTAAATACGATTGGGTTGTCAGCTTACGTGCGGTAGAGACTATCGACTTTATGACGGCTCATTGGGCTCACCTGCCGTATGATTTCTTAGGGCGTGTATCTAATCGAATCATTAATGAAATTGACGGTATTTCGCGTGTTGTTTACGATATTTCAGGTAAGCCACCTGCAACTATCGAGTGGGAATAACCCATTTCAGCTAGCGAGCTATACTGGTTAATATAAAAGGTGCTTCGGCACCTTTTTTATTTTGCAGCACAATTGCTAGAATAGCGCCGATTTAATACATGTATCTGGAGAGTCGATTGCCAAGTCGCGACAACACACAACAAACTGCAGCACAGTTAGCACAAACCGAAGACGATAGCCGCTTTATGAAAATGGCGATGGAGATGGCGGCAAAAGCTGAAGAGAAAGGCGAAGTGCCTGTCGGCGCTGTTTTGGTTAAAGATGGTCAAGTAGTGAGCGCGGGTTTTAACTATAGCATTGGGTTACATGACCCAAGTGCACATGCTGAGATGCAGTGTATCCGCCAAGCAGGTCAATTGCTGGAAAATTACCGCCTATTAGATACCACTTTATATGTCACGTTAGAGCCATGTGCCATGTGTGCAGGGGCAATAGTTCACTCTAGAATTAGTCGATTGGTCTACGGTGCTAATGATGAGAAAACAGGAGCTGCCGGGACAGTGATTGATATTGTGCGCCACCCTGCGTTTAATCATCAGGTCGAGATCACTGCAGGGGTGAGAGAAGAAGCTTGTAGCGAACAGCTCAGTGCTTTTTTCAGACGCCGCAGAAAAGAGAAAAAAGCTGCTAAAGCGTTGGCCAAGCAAGAAGCGCAGCTACCTGCTAATAAGCGTTAATACTGTGTTTTTATCGCGCTCGATGAGGGTTAATCTGACGGACGAATAAAGACGAAGAACTGCTTTTGTCTATTGAGTGTTTTTAAATGGCGGGCTTTTAATTGTGTGCGGCGACGGGCCGCCATATTATTTACTGCTCTTTTTCTCATCATCTATCTCCTTTGTTTTTCTTCAGAGCAACTTACAGCAGTAAGATGAAATTAAAATGAATGGCATAAAATAAAATTTAGCCGCTCTACTGCGGTTGTGCTCCCTCCATCGTTTGATTGCTGTTGTCTGCTGTTTGGGTCTGCTCTTCTTTTAGCTCAATGAGCATATTTTGGTTATCAATCCACACTAGCGTATCGTAGTAACGGCGAATACTGTCAACATAGTGCACCGCTTCATTGCCGCGGGCATAGCCGTATCGAGTCTTTTTGTAATGTTTTCTTTTTTGCAGCAGTGGTAATACTTCTTTAATATCTCGCCAAGCACTAGGATTAAGCCCCATAGATTGCGCCAGTTTTCTTGCATCTTCAACATGACCAAAGCCGATATTGTAGGAGGCGAGGGCGAACCACATTCTTTGGCTTTCGGGTATAGATGCTGGCAGTCGCTCAAGCATACTGTTGAGGTACTTAGCTCCGCCTTGAATGCTCTGGTACGGATCGAGTCTATTCTTAATACCGACTTGTTTGGCAGTTGGCAGGGTTAGCATCATCAGTCCACGCACTCCCGTTGGAGAGCGGGCATTAGGGTTCCAGTGCGACTCTTGATAAGCGGTGGCAGCGAGTTTGCGCCAGTCGATATCCCCTGCATACTTTTCAAACGTTTGTTGGTACTTAGGTAGCTTATTATCGATAGCACGGATAAAGGCACGAGTATCGACATAGTCAAAACGTTTAACGTGGGCAAAGTATTTTTCATTTAAATGGGCAAGGGTACCGCGGCGCTTTTCTATGTGCCAAAAAGCGAGCAATTTACTCATTAATAGATCGCTATTGTTAGGCGGCAATAACCAAACCACTGGTTGTTTTTCTTTAAGGATTGGGCCTTCACGTAGTTCAGGCATAAAGCGCCTGTTAATATCTAAACTGGTTGAGTCGGCGATGGTATAGCGCAGATCGCCACTGGCTATCATTGCCAGCAACTCTTCAGAGTCTTTATCTTTTTCCTGTTTCCACATTAAGTTTGGGTTCGACTTTTGTAGATCACTCAATGTGTCAACAAAGGAGGAGTCGGTAATAACAGTAATATCACCCTCAAGGTTATTAATATCTTTTGGAAGCGGTGTACCTTGGCGATATACTAATACTTGGTTGACCCGATAGAGCGGAGGGCCAACTCTAAACTGCTCGCGTCTGGACGGAGTATCAGCCAGACCTGCAGCTAATATGTCTACTTTGCCTGATCTTAGTGCGTTGTATAGCTCGCTAATATTGGCAAACGGTTTCATCTTCAACTCAAGGTTGAGGTACTTGGCAAATTTAGAGGCCATCTCATAATCGTAACCAGATTCGCCCTGACCGGCACTAAAATAGATTTGTGGGCCAAATAAGGTGCCGACAACTAACTCTGTTTTTGGCTCAATGACGGCAACTTGCTTTTGTTCCACGACCACCTTCTGGCAGGCAGCCAGTAAGGTAATACAGCAGAAAATTAAGCAAAGATTTCTCATCATTGTTATTAGTTAGCGCCTAAATTATAAGGAAATTGTGCTTGATTATATCACAGTATTAAAAGGTGTATGAAAACAGGTGTTTTGCATCAGTACTATTGATATTAGTATGACTCCAAATCGAAATTTTGCTTGAAATATCGACGTCATTTCTACAAAAAATAAGCTGCGCTTTTTTCTATACAGGAAACACTGTTTTGTATAGCGACTGCTAATGATTTGTGGCAAACATTTCCCTATAATAGCGCCAGATCTGACCCTGCAATTATAATTTATAAGGTGAAAAGACGTGATGGAGATCATCCGCGGAGCCCCTGCACTTTCGGCGTTTAGAGTACAGAAGCTGATGGAAGCTTGTGAGTCGGCAGCACTACCAGTGCGCCAAATCTATGCCGAGTTTATCCACTTAGCTGATTTGAGAGAATCGCTAGAAGAAAATGAAAGTCAACAGCTTGAAAAAATCTTAACCTACGGCCCTGCTATTGAAGCACACCAGCCTGAAGGTCAGCTCCATTTTGTCACGCCCCGCCCCGGTACAATTTCTCCTTGGTCTTCTAAAGCAACCGATATCGCCCACAACTGTGGTCTCGATAAAGTCGTGCGCTTAGAGCGTGGTATTGCCTACTACGTCATTGCTGATGAGTTAACTGCTGCGCAAACCAAGTCGCTACTGGAACTATTACATGACCGCATGGTTGAAGTGGTTGTTAATGACTTCAATGCGGCCGATGTACTGTTTGCTCGCACTGAACCTGCAAAGTTTAAAAGCGTCGATATTCTAGGGCAAGGGCGCAGTGCGCTTGAGCAAGCGAATACCACCTTAGGGCTCGCACTTGCTGAAGATGAGATTGACTACTTAGTTGAGAACTTCAAGAAGCTAGAGCGTAACCCAAATGATGTTGAGTTAATGATGTTTGCTCAAGCAAACTCTGAGCATTGTCGTCATAAGATCTTTAACGCTGATTGGACAATTGATGGCGAAGTTCAGCCAAAGTCATTGTTCAAAATGATTAAGAACACTTTTGAAACCACCCCTGAAAACGTGCTTTCTGCTTACAAAGATAACGCCGCAGTAATGACAGGTTCTACTGCAGGTCGATTCTTCCCTAAGCAAGATGGTGTATATGGCTACCACACCGAGCCAATGCATATCTTGATGAAAGTAGAAACCCATAACCACCCAACTGCAATTAGCCCATATCCAGGTGCTGCAACGGGCAGTGGTGGCGAAATTCGTGATGAAGGTGCAACAGGTCGTGGTTCTAAGCCAAAAGCGGGTTTAACTGGATTTAGCGTTTCAAACCTTAAAATCCCTGGCTTTGTTCAGCCATGGGAAGCGGATTACGGTAAACCAGACCGCATCGTTACCGCACTGGATATCATGACAGAAGGCCCACTGGGTGGCGCTGCATTTAACAATGAGTTCGGTCGTCCAGCACTTGTGGGTTACTTCCGTACTTACGAGCAGGAAGTGAACAGCCATAATGGTGTTGAGGTGCGTGGTTATCACAAGCCTATTATGCTTGCCGGTGGTTTAGGTAACATTCGCGAAGAGCATGTTCAAAAAGGCGAAATCACTGTTGGTGCCAAATTGGTTGTACTTGGTGGCCCTGCAATGAATATCGGCCTTGGTGGCGGCGCGGCGTCTTCGATGACATCTGGCCAATCAAGCGAAGATTTAGATTTTGCTTCAGTACAGCGTGAAAACCCAGAGATGGAGCGTCGCTGTCAGGAAGTTATCGACCGTTGTTGGCAGATGGGTGATGCAAACCCAATCCAGTTTATCCACGATGTAGGTGCAGGCGGTTTGTCGAACGCTTTCCCTGAGTTGGTGGATGATGGCGGACGTGGCGGTAACTTTGAGCTGCGTAAAGTGCCTTCTGATGAGCCAGGTATGAGCCCATTAGAGATCTGGTGTAATGAATCGCAAGAGCGTTATGTGATGTCAATTGCGCCGGAAAATATTGAGCTATTTACTCAAATTTGTCAGCGTGAACGCGCACCATTTGCAGTGGTAGGTATCGCAACCGAAGAGCGCGAGTTAATCCTTAGCGATGAACATTTCGAAAACCACCCAATTGAGCTTCCTTTAGATGTGCTATTAGGTAAAGCACCTAAGATGAGCCGAGACGTTGTGAGCGCCAAAGCTAACTCAGCGGCATTGGATCAAAGTGGTATTGCAGTCAAAGAAGCGGCGCATCGTTTACTTCGCTTACCCACCATTGCAGAAAAGACCTTCCTTATCACTATTGGTGATAGAACCGTTACCGGCCTAGTTAACCGCGATCAAATGGTTGGCCCTTGGCAGGTACCAGTAGCAGATTGTGCGGTAACCGCTGCAAGTTACGATTCATATGTCGGTGAAGCGATGTCGATAGGTGAGCGTACACCGCTGGCACTACTCGATTTTGGCGCATCTGCACGCATGGCAGTTGCTGAGTCAATTTTAAATATCGCTGGTACTGATATCGGTTCATTCAAGCGTATTAAGCTTTCTGCTAACTGGATGTCGCCTGCAGGTCACCCTGGTGAAGATGCGGGTCTTTATGAAGCGGTTAAAGCGATTGGCGAAGAGCTTTGTCCTGATCTATCGCTAACGATTCCAGTTGGTAAAGACTCAATGTCGATGAAGACGGCATGGGAAGATAACGGCGTACAAAAAGCCGTAACTTCGCCAATGTCTTTAGTGATTACCGCTTTTGGTGTGGTGCAAGATGTTCGCAATACCGTCACGCCAGAACTGCGCACTGATAAAGGTGACACTGAGTTGTTGCTGCTTGATCTTGGTCTTGGCAAGAATCGTTTAGGCGGTTCTTGTTTAGCACAGGTTTACAGTGAGCTGGGCGATACCGCTCCAGATCTTGATAACTCAGCTACGTTGAAAGGCTTCTTTGAAGTGATTCAGCCATTAGTGGCTGATAAGTCAATAATTGCTTACCACGATAGAAGTGACGGTGGCTTATATACCACACTGGTTGAGATGGCATTTGCCGGTCACACTGGCTTAAATGTTGATTTGAGCGCGTTAACGGGCACTGATGTGGAGCGTTTGTTTAACGAAGAGCTTGGTGCAGTCATCCAGGTTCGTCGTGAAGACTCTGCAGCCATTAGCGCGAAGTTTAGTGCTGCCGGTGTACCTTGTCATAAGGTTGCTGAGCTCAACGATGCAGATCAAATCGCTATCTTTGATGGTGAGCGTGAAGTGTTAACGGAAACACGTACTTCATTGCGTACTATTTGGGCTGAAACTACGTACCGCATGCAGTCACTGCGTGACAACCCTGAGTGTGCTAAAGAGGAGCATGCGCTTAAGCAAGACGCTAATGACTTAGGTCTTACCGTTGATTTGAGCTTTGATCCAAGTGAAGATGTCGCTGCGCCATTTATCTTAAAAGGTGCTGCACCTAAGATGGCTATTTTGCGTGAGCAAGGGGTTAACTCGCATATTGAAATGGCGGCAGCATTTGACCGTGCAGGCTTTGAGTCTAAAGATGTGCACATGAGTGATATTCTGAGTGGCCGGATCAGCTTAGAAGAGTTCCAAGGTCTAGTGGCTTGTGGTGGCTTCTCATACGGTGACGTACTGGGCGCGGGGGAAGGTTGGGCGAAGTCCATCTTGTTTAATGCGCGTGCTCGTGAGCAGTTTAGTCAGTTCTTTGAACGTGATGATAGCTTCTCGTTAGGTGTATGTAACGGTTGTCAGATGCTGTCTAATTTAAAAGATATCATTCCTGGCACTGATTTGTGGCCACACTTTGTACGTAACCGTTCTGAGCGTTTTGAAGCACGCTTTAGCTTGGTTGAAGTACAAAAGAGTCCATCATTATTCTTCCAAGGTATGGAAGGCTCGCGGATGCCAATTGCCGTATCTCACGGCGAAGGGCGTGCTGAGTTTGCATCTCCTGAAGCATTAGCAGCAGCTGAAGCGTCAGGGACAGTTGCACTGCGTTATGTTGACGGAAATGGTCAAATAGCCACTCAGTACCCACAAAACCCTAACGGTTCGCCAAATGCGATCACTGCATTGAGTTCTACCGATGGTCGTGTAACGATCATGATGCCGCATCCAGAGCGTGTATTTAGAACGGTTGCTAACTCATGGCACCCTGATTCATGGGGTGAAGATAGCCCATGGATGAGAATGTTCCGTAATGTTAGAAAATCAATTGGTTAATTAGTATTAGCGTATAAACGCGCTAGCATTAACGATGAAAAAGCCCCTAAATATTTAGGGGCTTTTTTTATGGCAAAAATTTGACTAGATAAAAGTAAGGATTAACAGGCGATTAGTGTAACTTTAGCGATTTATTTAATGCTAATTCAACGGGTTTTGTAGCGATAAGATTAAGTCGACGGGTTAAGTTTAGTTATAGTAAGTTACTGATCGGAAGCAGCTGAAAAGGAGATTGAGTAGGGCAGTTAATTTTTTCCATAAAAAAGCCCCCCTTATCGCTAAGGAGGGCCGCTTTGCGCTAACAAAACTTCAAGAATTAATCTTGCAAAGATAGCTTAGTTTAAAGCTCTCTTGAGGTATAAAGCTCAACGAAAACACGCTGGTAGCTGCTAACTAGACGCTCAAAAAATGTATTCATAATGGTAACTCCACGTTTAAGTATTGATGATAAGCGGAGTCAGTCTTTCCGGGCTACTTCACCGGGTTAACTTGACCGTCTCCTTAACTTGGTGCTCATTTTAGGTTAGCGCATTATTTATATCAAACGAGAAAAAATACTAACTAAGATTAGTTTTTATAATGCTTTGTTGGTGTTTATTTTAGTATTTCTCTGCTGTTGTTATTTTAAGTGGTTGTATTTGTGGTGTATTACTGTCTGGTGCTACTTTCTTGTTGTTTCCTAGGGTTAAATAATCTGACTCTTAATATGATAATAATTTGTTAAAGTTGGCTTTGGTGATTATTTTTGTTGAAAAGGCCTAAAAATAACTGTCTACATTCCTTTTAGTGTTCGCCTATCATGGGTTTGATGTACTGTCAATGCTGGGGTGGGTGGATTTGTGTGCTCCCCCTCAAAATCCACGCAAAGCAAATGCATTGATTGATTTGAATCAATTTTGAATGGTATAAATTCACTACTGAAAGCACTCGTTATGCATTGCAAGTAACTGATATTACTTATTTGTTATCAAAATACTTGCTTAAATGGGATGAAGGTCACGATAACCACCTTTATTGCGATGTTACGCTGCAGCTTGTCAGTGTTTTTGGCTTTAAATTACACAAATTATGAATTAAACAACGAAACGCAGCCAAGTGGGCCTTTTTGAAGAAGAGTGCCTAAGTGTCTGCATTAATATTCCTATATAGGCAGTTATGATTGTTGATGGGGATCTAACAATAATAATTGGACGCACCACCTAAGGAGTCACAAATGATTTTAGAAGAGGTTGTTGAGCTGTCGCGCTTTCAGTTTGCGATGACGGCCATGTATCACTTCCTATTTGTTCCCTTGACCTTGGGGTTAGCATTCTTGCTAGCCATTATGGAATCACTTTATGTGATGACCAATAAGCAGATCTATAAAGATATGACCAAGTTCTGGGGTAAGTTATTCGGTATCAACTTTGCACTAGGCGTAGCAACAGGTTTGGCGATGGAGTTCCAGTTCGGTACGAACTGGTCTTACTATTCGCATTACGTCGGTGACATTTTTGGTGCACCGCTAGCTATTGAAGGCCTGATGGCTTTCTTCCTCGAATCGACATTAGTCGGTATGTTCTTCTTTGGTTGGGATCGCTTTAGCAAACGCCAACATCTTGCTGTAACTTGGTTAGTCGCTCTAGGCTCAAACATGTCAGCATTATGGATCTTGGTTGCTAACGGTTGGATGCAAAACCCTGTTGGGTCGGTATTCAATTACGAAACCATGCGTATGGAGATGACCAGCTTTGCTGAAGTGATATTTAACCCTGTAGCGCAGGTGAAGTTTGTTCACACTGTTGCATCAGGTTATGTTGCTGGCGCAATGTTCGTGTTATCGATTAGTGCTTACTACATCTTGAAGAAGCGTGACCTGCCTTTTGCTCGTCGCTCATTTGCTATTGCTGCAAGCTTCGGTATGGCTTCTATCCTTTCGGTTATCGTACTGGGTGATGAATCAGGCTATAAGGTCGGTGAAGTGCAACGTGTTAAACTCGCTGCAATTGAAGCTGAGTGGCACACTGAGCCAGCACCAGCTGCATTTACAGCGGTAGGTTTCCCTAATCAAGAAACCCAGCACACAGATTACGCAATCAAAATTCCGTACGCGATGGGGATCATTGCCACTCGTTCACTTGACGAGCAAGTTACCGGTATTAAAGATCTAATTGCTGAGCACGAAGTGCGAATTCGTAACGGCATGGTGGCATACGGCCTGCTTGAACAGCTTCGCGCTGGTAATGAAACACCTGAAGTCAGAGCTGCATTTGAAGAATCAAAAGTGGATCTTGGTTATGGTCTATTGCTGAAGCGTTATACCGATAAAGTGGTTGATGCAACGGATGAACAGATCAAGGCCGCCGCTGATGACTCTATTCCAAACGTAGCACCTATGTTCTGGACATTCCGTGTCATGGTTGGCGCAGGTATGATTATGTTGTTAGTGTTTGCTGCTGCATTCTGGCAAAGCACGCGTCATCAAATCGAAGAGAAGAAGTGGGTACTAAAAGCGGCGCTTTATAGTCTACCTCTACCATGGATAGCCATTGAGTGTGGTTGGTTCGTCGCCGAATATGGCCGTCAACCGTGGACGATTTCTGAAGTATTACCGACCTTTATGTCAGCTTCTAGCTTGTCAGTTAATGACCTATTGTTCAGTATCATTTCGATTACCGCCTTCTATTCAATCTTACTCGTGATTGAGCTTTATCTAATGATTAAGTTTGCTCGCAAAGGGCCAAGTTGCTTGAAGACCGGTCGTTATCACTTTGAAAAGCTTGATGCCTAAACTGGAGATCTGATTATGTTTGATTATGAAATGTTAAGATTCATCTGGTGGGCACTGATTGGCGTGTTGTTCATCGGTTTTGCTGTCACTGACGGCTTTGATATGGGCGTTGGCGCGTTGTTACCTATTATCGGTAAAGACGATACTGACCGCCGTATCATGATTAACTCTATCGCCCCTCACTGGGACGGTAACCAAGTGTGGTTGATCACTGCTGGTGGCGCATTGTTCGCTGCATGGCCTATGGTCTACGGCGTGTCTTTCTCAGGTTTTTACGTCGCAATGATGTTAGTTCTATTTGCGTTGTTCCTAAGACCTGTAGGTTTTGACTACCGTTCTAAGATTGAAGATCCAAGATGGCGTAAGTCTTGGGACTGGGCGTTATTTGTAGGTGGTTTTGTACCACCGCTAATTATCGGTGTGGCTTTTGGTAACTTATTGCAAGGGGTTCCGTTTAACTTTGATGAGTACCTTAGAGCGACGTACCATGGTGGCTTCTTTGGTCTATTGAATCCATTTGGTCTGTTAGCAGGTTTGGTCTGTGTCAGCATGTTTATGTTGCAAGGTTCTACTTGGTTACAAATGAAGACAGAAGGTGAGCTTCGAGTTCGTGCCACTAAGATGTCGCAGTTGTTGTCAGTGTTGCTGTTTGTATTCTTTGGCGCCGCAGGCGTATGGCTAATCAATGGTATTGATGGTTATGTGATTACTTCTGCAATCGATACCGCTGGCATATCGGACCCAACATTGAAGACTGTTGCCGTAGAAGCCGGTGCATGGCTTGTAAACTACGATAAGTACCCGGTGACGATGTTGTTCCCTGTACTTGGACTATTAATGCCTATCTTGGTATTGCTATCAAGTCGTATGAATCGCTCTGGTTTTGCGTTCTTGTTTAGCTCTTTAGGCATTGCGGCTGTTATCTTAACGTGTGGCGCAGCAATGTTCCCATTTGTTATGCCATCTTCATTAGAGCCAAACGTGAGTTTGACTATGTGGGATGCTACCGCAAGTGAAGTATCACTAACGGTCATGACTTGGGCTGCAATCATCTTTGTACCGATTGTATTGAGCTATACAGTGTATACTTACTTGAAAATGTTTGGTCGCTTATCGCGTCAGTTCATTGAAAAGAATAAGACCTCACTTTACTAATAGGAGCCTAGATTATGTGGTATTTTGCTTGGATTTTAGGCGTATTGTTAGCCTGTTCTTTCGGTATTATTAATGCTCTTTGGTTAGAAAATACTGAAAATATGGACCGTGAAACTGAGACTGAAGATTAATATCTAACTCAATGACGCACAGTAAAAGCCCCGCAATTGCGGGGCTTTTTGTTTGTTATGCTTGTCCCGTCCTGAGATAAGTTGACACTTTGGAGATTTATCTATGCAGTTAGAAACTGCTAAAACGTAAGGTCTGCAAAACGATCCCCATCGCTGAGATGAAGATGCCGAGATAAGTTAAGTACAGATGGCTTTTAGGTGAGAGTAACAGTGGTTTCATGGTACTGCTTAGTGTCTGTTTTAAGGGGATAAAGAACATCTTCGGCAATAAGCCTGCACAAAATAGCATGATAGAAGTGCCTATATAGATCAACAGGCTATCGAGTTTCAGATAAGCGTTGAGATAGTTATAACTTGCTGCGCTTGCAAGGATAAAGCTGGTGCCCCAGCAGAAGGTAGTTATTAATATCCCCGTGCTACCTGTAGATGCAGGATTCAGAGGCTTTGTGCCAGCCTACTTCGTTGTTGCAATAACTTAAAAGGGAATAACCATTTCGACGTTAATGCGCCTAGAATTGAACTGGCACAATGCCTCTGAAACGAGCATCTTTAAGTAGAACGGGTATATATCTTTAACATTCAAATCTGGCATTAACACTCCTTGTTAATCTATCGATTCGCTAAAGTTTGTTTTCTTTGGTTGAGTTAATCAGCTATAAGCGCATTTTTACATTAGCATTTCTAGGGGCTGTTGATCTT
>NZ_JBFRIY010000091.1:0-706 GCF_041468565.1 Shewanella sp. 10N.286.54.B9 | reverse complement strand
CAGGAGGCTCATATGTGTTAGAAATATTAGCACCAATTATTCCATAGCCAACTCCCTACAGGAATCACTGCAAACCTAATTAATGCAGAAATAGTCGCAGCCAAAGCAACCCAACCAATAAATGTGTCATTACGCTCAAAGAAATTTTGAATTTTAAACTCAGCTGATTTACTGCTAGATTTCCAGCTTTCTCCATTGTAATAAATAAAACAGAACTCAATAAAGTACCTTCCTGGCTTAATATTGTTTAGTGTCGTTAAGTGATACTTAAATGGTGCTTCGTCCTGTTTTGTTTCTGTTAATATCTGTGGTGGTTCACCTTCTCCTGTATCAATGAAGAGTGTACTTTCTTCCCATCCTTCTTTCTGTATACCTGACAAGGAAAAAGTTATTCCAGTATTGTCAAATTTTTTCTTATGCCCACCAAATACAATTAAACCTGGTTCTTTCTCTTTTATACTATTGAGAACATAAGACTTATCTTTATCAAAGACATCATCAGATGGATAAAATAGCGCTTTAGCACTTTTTATATCTCCGTATCCAGTGAAGAATTGTTCTATCTCAATGGTCTCACCAGGAGATATTACTGGTGTCTTTATACGAAGAGCTTGTTCATATGATCCAGACTTCTCTGCAAATTTTCCTTTTCTAGGCTTCATATTGCCAATTGCTCCGAAATATTTCTAACAGCTTATTCATTAGT
>NZ_JBFRIY010000090.1:0-1372 GCF_041468565.1 Shewanella sp. 10N.286.54.B9 | reverse complement strand
TGTTCAGCGGCAATTCTGGCAGCTTCAGCTTGCTCCGCAGCAATGCGCTCAACCTCTACTTGCGCGGCTTGTTCATTGGCGACTCTTTCGGCTTCTGCCTGTTCGCTTGCAACACGTTCAGCTTCAACTTGCGCTGTATCAACCTGCTCAGTTTCGGCCTCAGTTAAAACATTCTTATCTGCTTCTACTGCTTGTGGTTGCTCTTTAGATTTATCTTTGCGGAACCAGGAAAAAAAACCTTTCTTTGCCATGTGTATTACCGATGCTCAAATAACTGTACATAAATGCGTTAGGGTGGAGGACGTTATATCAAAAACAGACCGAGATTACGCTGATTAAAACAACAAAAGTATAACCACTGCGCGACTAAGCGACGGCTTTTTACCTTTTAGCTGTGCTTTGATATAAAATAACGACCTTAAATCAGACGCTATAGTCTACCACTTTCTGCCACAAGGCAAAATCACGAGGACACCATGGTCAAAAAAAGACCCTCAAGCGGCCAAGTTAGGATCATCTCTGGTCAGTGGCGATCGCGCAAATTGCCTATCCATGATCTGGAAGGTCTACGTCCAACAACTGACCGTGTTCGTGAAACGCTATTCAATTGGATAGCGAATGATATTCGTGGTGCTCGAGTATTGGATTGTTTTGGTGGCAGTGGTGCATTAAGTTTAGAGTCTTTGTCACGTTATGCTGCTTATGCCAGAGTATTTGAACTGCAACCTCAAGCTGCCAAGCAACTGGTTGAAAACCTAGCCACATTAAAATGTAACGATGCAGACGTGATAAAGGGAGACAGCCTTAAGCTGCTAGCAAGCTCTCCAGACAAAGGCTTTGACATTGTATTTGTTGATCCACCTTTTAGAAAGTCACTCACCGAGAAAAGCATCCAACTGCTCGAGCAACAACAGTGGCTGCAGCCTGATGCACTGATTTATGTAGAAACCGAATCTGAACTAGCACTACTTGAGGTGCCTGTAACTTGGACATTGCTAAAAGAGAAATCAGCTGGGCAAGTGATCTACCGCTTATATCAGTACTGTCCACTTGAGGAAAATGCTGCAGAGGATGACCGAGAATGAAATGGGTACTACTAACAGGTAAGTTCGCGACCGCTTTTGCGTGGTTGATGATGTTTTATAATCTAGTCGCACCATTTGAAGGCAATATAGCGGTCATTTTAAATATCTTGCTCGCAGTGACAGTGTTTATGCACTGCTTGCAAACCATTATATTCCACACCCTGTTCAATCAGCTGCTGCCGTTAAAGAAAGTGGATTACCTGCAGGTGTTTATGTTTGGCGTATTTAGCCTATTGCAATATCGTCAACAGGTATTAGATAAGCAAAAATGCTAGGTGCTAGGTGCT
>NZ_JBFRIY010000089.1:0-268 GCF_041468565.1 Shewanella sp. 10N.286.54.B9 | reverse complement strand
TCGGTAGCGGCGATCTGACCGGTTACTTTATTGCCACCTTCATCAATCGTCTTCGAGCTTATGTGACCGACCACTGGAATATCGTTAGTACCGTCGATCTTGATTATCAGGTTTTGCGGAGCACTTTGAGCGCCATTGTTGTCGGTGGCGGTCACTGGAATGATCAAGGTTTGATGCTCACCGACTGCGAGATGATTAAAGCTCGGATCGGTGGGATCGAGTGTGTAGCTGCCATCGGGATTGAGCACGAAGCCCGCGTGTTGATAAG
>NZ_JBFRIY010000088.1:0-1178 GCF_041468565.1 Shewanella sp. 10N.286.54.B9 | reverse complement strand
GCAGTCACTGGAATGATCAGCGTTTCATGCTCACCGACTGCGAGATGATTAAAGCTCGGATCGGTGGGATCGAGTGTGTAGCTGCCGTCGGGATTGAGCGCAAAGCCAGCATGTTGATAGTTGGTAGCGAAGGTGGCTGTGTCGCCATGATCGAGATCAGTGGCAGTGATCTGGCCGGTTACTTTATTGCCACCTTCATCAACCGTCTTCGAGCTTATGTGACTGACTACTGGAATATCGTTAGTGCCATCGATCTTGATAATTAAGTTTTGTGGTGCGCTTTGAGCGCCATTATTGTCGGTGGCAGTCACTGGAATGATCAGGGTTTCATGCTCACCGACCGCGAGATGATTAAAACTCGGATCGGTGGGATCGAGTGTGTAGCTGCCATCAGGATTGAGAACGAAGCCCGCATGTTGATAACTGGTAGCGAAGGTGGCTGTGTCGCCATGATCGAGATCGGTAGCGGCGATCTGACCTGTTACTTTATTGCCACCTTCATCTATCGTCTTCGAGCTTATGTGACCGACCACTGGAATATCGTTAGTACCGTCGATCTTGATAATGAGATTCTGCGGCGCACTTTGAGCGCCATTATTATCGGTGGCAGTCACTGGAATGATCAGGGTTTGATGTTCGCCCATAGCTAAATGGTTGAAGCTTGGATCGGTGGGATCGAGTGTGTAGCTACCATCTTGGTTGAGTATGAAACCTGCATGTTGATAAGTCGTGGTGAAAGTGGCTGTGTCGCCATGGTCGAGATCGGTAGCAGTGATCTGACCGCTGATCTTAGCTGAGCCTTCATCAACCGTCTTCGAGCTTATGTGACTGACTACTGGAATATCGTTAGTGCCATCGATCTTGATTATCAGGTTTTGCGGGGCACTTTGAGCGCCATTGTTGTCGGTGGCAGTCACTGGAATGATCAGGGTTTCATGCTCACCGACTGCGAGATGATTAAAGCTCGGATCGGTGGGATCGAGTGTGTAGCTGCCATCGGCATGTAAAACAAAGCCAGCATGTTGATAGTTGGTGGCGAAGGTGGCTGTGTCGCCATGATCGAGATCGGTAGCAGTGATCTGACCGGTTACTTTATTGCCACCTTCATCAACCGTCTTCGAGCTGATATGACTGACTACTGGAATATCGTTAGTGCCATCGATCTTGATTATCAGGTT
>NZ_JBFRIY010000087.1:0-292 GCF_041468565.1 Shewanella sp. 10N.286.54.B9 | reverse complement strand
AAGATCAACAGCCCCTAGTAACAGAGGAATAACAGCGATTTGCTGATGCAATAGTAAAGAATAAGCTAAGTCTTTAGCGGGCGCAGTGCCACGCTAAAGATTTATACCAATCAGTATAAGAAGTTGATCTACTCAGAGCGTTTTGGCACGCTAATTCAAGGCAGTCAATCCAAAGTGAGTAATGACATAATGGTTATTCCCTTATGAGTTTATTTAACGCAGAAGTAGCAAGCCAAAAACACTCCTACAGGCGAGTTTTAGCGACTCTGATGCTGCGTTAATGAACTTGAAC
>NZ_JBFRIY010000086.1:0-488 GCF_041468565.1 Shewanella sp. 10N.286.54.B9 | reverse complement strand
GTCATAAGGCTGATTTTTATCGGTTTTGTGAAATGTTAATAAATTATCGATGCCTAGCTGGGCTGTTTTTGGCATCTTTATTCAAGCCACACTTGGTTGCTCTACGGTTTCAACTGAGCTCCATATATGGAGGGAACACTAAACTCTGTATGCAACAGGATTAGTCATGAACTCACAGAATCAGATCCCCCCGTTGGAAATTTTGCTTTTTAAATTTCGCCGGGGCGCAGAGGGTTCGACTCATATGAAATCAAGAGTGGGGACAAGCGCTTTCCCCCTTGGCTCTACTCTCTGTTACAAGAATGGGCGAAGCGCCACGACTTTGATTTAGACTTGGTTTTGAATTAAAAAGTAATGGCCATTAGAAATGGTAGCTAACTAATTTTGAGGCACAAATGTGCTTGCCCTTACCTGCTTTTGTACACAAGAGTGGCAGCCTAAAAGCTCAACTTATCTCAGGACGGGACACACCATTGATACCACTGGTT
>NZ_JBFRIY010000085.1:0-34533 GCF_041468565.1 Shewanella sp. 10N.286.54.B9 | reverse complement strand
GTAACGCAGGAGCAGTTACCGAGGAGCATTTAATGACCTTACCTCAAAGCCGCTAAACTCTCGCTGAGCGATCAAATCTTTATACTGATTGGTATTACTCTGCTTCTAAATATCCTTCAACCCAAGCGAGTGTAAATTAATTAGTCTTTGCTAAGGTATATTGCCCTAAAAGCTGATCTAAACCATTTGAAGCATCATTCAAGTCAGTGGCTAAGCTAATAGAATGACCAGTGGTTTGTTTGATTGTTTCAGCTTGTCCACGAATGTCATTAAGCTGCGATGCGATCTCTCTTGAGGCTACGCTTTGCTCCTCTGATGACGCCGCTATTTGTGCACTCATGTCGAATACCGTGCTGATAGATAATGCCATGCTGTCAACATCATTGCTCACTGATACAATCGCTTCGCGACCTTTATCTGCTTGCGATACGATATCACCAGTAATGTTGCTGAGTTTGTGAGTGCCAGTTTGTAGGCCTTCAATCATAGATTGAATTTCCACTGTCGCTTGTTGCGTGCGACTAGCAAGGGTTCTTACTTCATCGGCGACGACAGCAAAACCTCTTCCCTGCTCACCGGCTCTCGCCGCTTCAATTGCCGCGTTAAGCGCCAATAGGTTTGTTTGCTCAGAAATGCCATTAATGGTGGTCACGACCTCACCAATCTGAGTCGCTGCATGAGAGAGGTCTTCAACTGAAATAGAGGCTTCTGAGATCCTCTCTGTCAATATACCTATGCTAGCAACTGCTTCAGTAAGCTGTACTTTACTGTTAGCAGCTTGAGAGGAGTTAATTTCGGTTTGCTCTGAAGTGCTTGATGCATTTGCTGATACTTCTTCAACAGCGGCAGTCATCTGCGACATCGCCACGGCAACAGTATCAAGAAATTGATGCTGAGCATGAGTAAGTTGCTCATTTTGACCTGCCTGTTGGTGGAACTCGCTCGCAGCATGAGAAAGTGTTTCGGCATTTTTAGCAATGGCAGACACCATTTCACTCATGTTGTCGGCACTGCGGTCAATTTCACGGGCGATTAAACTAAAATCGTCTTTACCAAAAAAGTTGAGCCTAAAGCTTAAGTCGCCATCCGCCAACCTTTTAATCGCTTGGTACATATCCCACAAACCGCCGCCTAGCGAGGTAGATACCCAGTAACTCACCAGGTACAAAGGCAACAGGCCAAGCAGTGACAATAACAACATCATATTAGCTTGTGACAGTGCATCTTGCTCCCACTTAGCGACATTGGCGCTGTAAACAAGCTGCTCTGATACAAGGTTAGCGCTTACGGTAACCTTGTTGTTAACGCGATTCGATTTTTGAGCATAACCCACACTTAAGCCATTTTTAGCGGCAAATTCAGCGAGTGCAGCATCGTTTAGCTGAAGGTCGTTAGCAACAGATGCATAAGCATCGACAGTCGCTTGAGCTCGCTCTACTGATGCAGCCTCAATCTGTTGTGTGCTATTAAAATAATTGGTGGTTGCAACCCCTAGCGTGATAAGGGTGACCATGGTACAGATTGCCCAAAATTTACCATTAAGGCTAAGCTTGATTAATACAGCATCGACAGTTCGAAAATTAATTTGCTTCATCGTGAAGTTCCCTTGGCCTTAACCTTCGACCATTTATAAGCAATATTTAGCTAATAAACCTAGTATCGGCATTGTTTAGCAAAGCTTTATAGCAAATTACGACTCTTTTGCAGTGTTTTACGCAAAAATAGTTTGTAATTTTTGAGTTAGAGAGATTAGCTGAGCGGTGAACAAGCTCATGCTGTAGCCAAGCATCGCACCAAGAATTAGTGGCGGTAATATAGCAGCGATATCGCCCCCCATAGCAAAAGTGATACAGCAACCGATAAAGGCACCAGGTATAAAGGCCAACTTTTGATAACTGGCTTGTAGACACATTGCCGCTGTCGCAATGCCAGTGAAGGCATACCCAAGCAAAGGAGAGACAAAAAAGCTACTGCCAGAGATAATGAGCCAGCCCCAGAAAACACCAGAGAGATTGGTGGTCATTGCCATCAGCATTCCCTTCGCACCCGACTGCGTTTGAGCGAAGAAAGTACTGCAACCTAGAAAGCCTATCCAAGTAACAAGTTGAAATGCATCAGCGAAACCAGCCCAAACTGCGGCGAGTAATCCTGCTGAAATAGCTATTTGCCAACGATGTTCCATAAAGCCCTCTCTATAACGGCGTATATACTGGCACCATGTAAGAACACAGTGTTTTATATTAAGGACGCTAAATTAACCTTTTTGAATGCTAAAAAACACGATCTGTGACAAATAATTTGCTATCCAAGGAGTTTTAGCGCACAAAACGAACAGTAATGTAACAAAATTACCTATTTGCCTTTAGAGGAAGAGTACGTGATTAGAAAATTGTTTACAGGCATGTTTTGAGACTAGCGTGGTATCAGTGGAGCAGAGCATCACTTTTTTTCATTTTACAATCTGCATACCCCATGAGACATTAGCGTGCCCTGCATTAAATTTGAAAAATCAAACCATCACCGACATGGAGTTCACGTGAGATTAACCATACTATTGTTACTGTTAGCTATTAGCCCTCTATATGCTCAAGCTCAAGACCTTATTAATCATGCAGACATCAAAAATCAGAAAGACTGCTTTAGCTCAATTTTTAAAGATTATCAATCTTGGCGCAGTGCTATGAAGGTAAAGTTTTCAAAACCAATACAATCTGAAGTACAGCTATCCCGCAAATTAACTCAATTCGATTTAATGTTCGGCGAAGAGCTATTTGACTTCTATAAAAGTGAAATTGATTGCAGAACTTTTCAATATAAGGTTAATGGTCTATTTGTAAGTGGATATCTAATGAAGCCTAAAACGGCGCCAAACAAGCTGCCGGTCTTGATTTATAATCGCGGTGGAAATGGTCGATTTGGCAGTGTGGTATTTGGTTCAATGATGCGGAACCTATTTCCTATAGCTCAACAGGGGTTTGTTATCATTGGCAGCCAATACAGGGGCTTGCATAATGAGTCAACGATGTTTCAGGATGAGTTTGGTGGTCTAGATGTTGATGATGTAGTGGCATTGTTTGATTACATACCCGATATAAAAGGTGCCGATGCAAAAAGGATCGGCATGTATGGTGCCAGCAGAGGGGGTATGCAAACCCATCTGGCAATTAAAAAGAACAACAATGTAAAAGCCATCGCTACCATTGCAGGAAATGTCGATTTAGTAAAAGATCTTGGTTATCGCCCTAATATGGAGAAGGTTTACCGTAACAGAATCATCAACTATCAAGAAAATAAAGCTCTTGAACTAAAAAAACGTTCAGTAATAACTTGGGCTGATAAACTTTCAAAAGAGATCCCAATTTTACTTATACATGGCAGTAACGACAAACGTGTATCGGTCAAGCATTCTATTGCACTTGCTGAAGCACTAAAAACAAACAATGTTCCACATAAACTGGTTATTTACCCTGAAGACGATCACTTCTTAAGTATTAACAAAAAACAGTCAGAACAAGAACTCGTTAGTTGGTTTAAAACACACTTATAAGCCACGCATCAATAGCCACGGTTATTTACTGGTTCAAAAGTAACGCTCAAAAGAAGAACCAGCACTTAGGGCTGTTGAACTTTTGAGCCTGTTTTTTGTTCGATTTATTACCGCAAGGAATAATGTTTCTAGTACCAAGCTTGAGTGATGAAGCTTAGCTGGCTAAGTGAAAAGCCCATAACACATTCTAGCCATAAAAGAATAGAAGCATTGAATCGCCCCCAAAGGGCTGCGTTTGTAGACTATTTGTGGAGAATAACTAAACGGCATAGCCTCCTCCTTGTCAAAATAGCCAATAAACGGCGGCTAAAACAACCGTGAAAGATCAACAGCCCCTAGTAGTTCTTCTTTAATTTTCGAGAAGCCGTTTGTACGCCCTGGATCATTTTGCCGAGTGCTTTATCTTTAGCGCGCTTTTCCGCTAGGGTTGCGCTATTTAAAGCTTGCTCTCGCATTAACTTGCGGTAGCTATTTAAGCGGCGTTCGCCAAGTAGCCCACCAATGAGTGCCGCTTGAACGGCGCAGCCTGGTTCGCTTTCATGGCTACAATCACCAAAGCGACATTGCTGTGCTAAATCGATAATTTCGCTAAAGGTGTCATTAACGCCCTGCTCACAATCGCTAAGTTGCAGCTCTCGCATACCAGGAGTGTCCATCAGCAGCCCGCCTTGTGGCAGCCACTTAAGCGCTCTTGAGGTCGTAGTATGGCGTCCTTTACTGTCATCTTCACGTACGCTACTGGTAAGCTGTGCCTCAAACCCCATCAGCCCATTAACGAGCGTTGACTTGCCCACACCGGAAGAGCCTAAAAAGGCCACGGTTTTGCCCGTTTGGCAGTAAGCCGCTAGGCTTTGCAGGTTTTCATCATCCAACGCATTAACTGCATGTACCATCATAAAGGGATCAAGCTGCTGTACTTGCTGACATTTATCATCGACATCACTACACAAGTCGCGCTTAGTCAGTACCACCACCGGCTCTACCTGCGCTTCTTTTGCAAGCGCAAGGTAACGTTCAATGCGGCTTAGGTTAAAATCATGATTAAGCGAACAAACAATCATTACGCTGTCGACATTGGCAGCGATTAACTGGGTGGCCACTTTACTGCCAGGCGCTTTACGCTGAAACAGTGATTGACGCTCTAAGTGGCGTACTAGCCTGTTAGAGTCGTCGAAAAGTACCCAATCTCCCACACAAATGCGTTCAGACTGAGGGGTCAGTGTTAGCCGTATATTTCCAGCCTCACTTAACAGCATAATATGGCTACGATGCTGCTCGACCACTCGACCGATGCTGAGTTCTGTTAACTCTTCGAGACTAAGTTGCTGCTGAAAAAAAGGTCTCCAACCCAGCTGTGTTAACGTGATAGTTTGCTGTTGCAACGCCGTTCTCCATTCCAAATATCTAAAATCACTCAAGTACAAATAAACTCGTATGCCGCTTGTCGCCGCAAGTACGTATTACAACTGTTAGCCGTTGCTAATGCAGACTAAAGCTATGCTTGTTCTGTGATTAAATAATAGCAATCATCGAAACCTATTGATTGAATAAAAGCGACAAAATGCCCCTGCCTTATAACAGCCAACATAGCTGCATCACTATCTTTAACTTATTTACAATTGATTATCATTCTCATTTGATTGCATTTGTTCTAATATGCTTCGGTTTTCAACTTAATCTATTAAGGAACAACTATGCGTTCTATGACAATACTTATTGCCGCTATGATGCTCGTGTTATTTAGCAGCACAACTTTCGCTAACGAGTGTGAATTATCAATTTCAGCTACTGATACGATGCAGTTCGACAAAAAGCGGTTATCGGTACCTGCTAGCTGCAAAGAGGTTACACTCACCTTAGCCCATAGCGGGCAACTGCCTAAATCGGCAATGGGACATAACTGGGTGCTGAGTATAGCGGGCGATATGCAAGCAATCGCAAATGATGGCATGGCTGCAGGCGCAGTAAACAGTTACGTAAAACCTGACGATTCACGCGTTATCGCTCATACCGACATTATTGGGGGTGGTGAATCGACCAGCATTACTTTTAGTATCGCTGATTTAGTTCCAAATAATGACTACCGTTTCTTCTGTTCTTTCCCAGGTCACTGGGCGATTATGCAGGGTAGCTTCAGTATTAAGTAAACTATCGTTCACATAGGAAGCTAAGATTAAACCGCCGCTGTGGCGGTTTTTTATTTTTGTTTATTAACAAATCGATTACTATTAAACTAATGGTCTGATCTTTTGGGAAGAAAATATTGCATGGCCGCAAAGAGTAAAGTTAAAGGATTTACGCTGATTGAGTTAGTTGTAGTCATTATCGTTTTAGGCATTTTGGCGGTGATCGCCGCGCCCAAGTTTATTGATTTTAGGCGTGACGCTGAGATCAGCCGGGTTAAAGCGATAGCAGCCTCATATCAACAGGCTCTCATCTTCAGCCATACTCGCTGGCAAATAGTCGGTGGCAATAGCCCAATGAATAACCTGCCTGGCTATGCTGGTGATGAACTTGATATGAATGCTAACGGCTTCCCTTTAGGAATAGATAAAGGCGAACCAATGGGGCAACCAACCAATATTGGCCAAGGGGAACAAGGCTGTGTTGATTTGTGGAACACCTTAATCGAAGATCCCGCTAGTGTTTCATTGTCCAGTGTCGATAACGGCAGTGACTTTCAAGCATATCGCCACCCAGCAGATAGTAATCCGACAGGGCAAACCGAATGCAGTTATGTGCTACGCACACTCAATGACACAGCGGGTCGTGAAACCGCAGAAATAAAAATAGTTTATGACTCGGTTGCGGGTACCGCTAACAGTGTTATTAGCAGTAATTAAAGCTTAAGCGATAAGTATTAATTGAACGACGCTATTTACCTTGTAATCTAATATGGCTAAATAGCGCCGCTTATTTTAATTAGTTTGGATAGTGACCGGATCAACCCAAGCTTGAGTACCGTATAGCGGCACTGTAGACAAGGCATGTTTATGACTGCCATTGGTCTCTTTGGTTGAGTAAGACAGGTAAAGTAAGGTTTGATTCTCTGCATCGTAAATACGGCGTACTTTAAGCGTCTTGAATAAAACACTCAGTGACGCTTTAAATACCACTTCACCATTTTTACTCTTATCGATATCCGCGAGTTCAGCGGCTGAGATTGGCCCAGTTTGACGACAGGAGATGCTCATATCAGATGGGTCAGCCAAACTGAGATTGGCTTCAATACGGCTGATATGACATGTCACTCCAGCCACTTTAGGGTCCTGGCGAGCATCAATAATCACATCTTTGGTGGTAAACAAGCCTAGGCTTACCTTGCCAACATCATCACCGCAGCCCGCTAACGTTGCGCTGGCAACCATTCCAAGCAATCCCGCTTTTAATAACGCTAACTTATTCATCACTTTTCCTTATTACTATTGCATACTCACATGAAAGTAAATCGCTGAGTACCAAGCTTATCTTTAGAACAATCGGTATAACAAAACGCTACGCAAATACTTTTTGCGCCCAACGAGTTAAACCCGCCGTTACACTACCAAAGTGATCGCCAACTACAATCGGAATATCAGGGAATAAGCCTGAGATCCTGCGGTATATAGCAGGGCTACGAGCCGTGCCGCCGGTGACGTAAATTCTGTCGGGCTTAACACCTGATGTCTCCAATGCTTCTCGCATCAACGACTCGACTTTACTCAGTGGCATGGTTATCGCATTTTCAAAATCAGCTTCTGTTACCTTGGCATGCAAACCTGCATGGACAAAGCCCAGTGGCGTATCAATACTGTCTTCGCTAGAAAGCGCTATTTTACTTTGCTCAGCACTACGAACCAATTTATAGCCTAACTGCTCTTTTTGAACTTTTAGCAGCCGCGTGATTAGTTCTGGTTGTTGTGCATCTTTAATTAACTCTTCGATGAGCTTTTTTGAGTTCAAGGCTGCAAAATCACGTTGCGCACTAATGTCGTTAACAGCCACGGCATTCCAAAATGGTTTACTTGGCACTGGAAGCTTATTGACCATTAAGCTGCCTAAGCCAAGATGCGGCATAAATGCGGCCATTGATAGTGCGATATCGAGATCGTTACCGCCGATGCGCTGACCACTATGGCCTAGAAAGTCCTGGCTTCTGTCGGCGCTATCAATATGACTAGGCCCCATTTTCACCATAGAGCAATCTGTAGTACCACCGCCCACATCGACCACCAGCACAGTGACATCTTCATCTAGTGAAGCTTCATAGTCCATTCCGGCGGCAAGGGGTTCGAAAAGAAAGTCCACATCAGTAAAGCCTGCACGTTTAGCCGCTAAAGATAAAATAGCTTCTGCTTGTAGATTACTTTGCTCGCCGCCTATACCTTGAAAATTGACTGGGCGACCAATAACCGCGTGGGTTATCACACCATTTCCAAGCATATTTTTTTCAGCAACGGTTTTAATATGCATCATCATTAAGGTGACGATATCTTCAAACAATGCAATTTGATTGTCTCTTAACCCCGTTGCACCAAGAAATGATTTAGGCGAGCGAACATAAAAGCCTTCGTCAGGCATCTCTAGATAAGCTTCTACAGCCGCTTCACCAACGAAAACGGCTTGCTCATGGGGCAGTAGATCTAACTCACGACGCATGGATGCGGCGCGGCTCAATTGAGCGGAGCGTAAACGGGTATATTCGGCTTTTTGCTCGTTTGGCAGTTGCTTGAGCACCTCTTCGGCAATCAGCTCTCTGTCCATGGCATATAGCGTGGAGGTTAAATACTTTGCATCACCACTAAGCGGGACTAAACAGACCTCTTTACCTTGCATAACACCAATCGCGCAATTGGCACTACCATAGTCAAATCCAACAAACATGAGTCTATCCCGTTAATCGTAAAAAAGCCGTGAAAAATAGCACAGTTAATCGGAAGCAAAAAGGGTTATTTTTAAAAATTATCCCTAAGCACAGTTTCTACACAGGGTTAACATTCTCATAAGCAAATAAGATAAAACAGAACATATCAGCCCTCTTGTACTTAGCAACATTCTAGCAATCATTTCACAATTCAAATCGCGTCGACTGCGATGATTTTGTAAAAATAGACTAAACTTAAAGTACGACTTTTAGCCGAAATAGGAACTCGACTAAAATATTGACTAAGGTTTGATTATGTATGGCTGCAAGCTAGCCCTATTGGTAATCTTTACAGCCCTATTTTGCATGGGAGTACAGAGTGCGGACAAAAATATTCTTGCCTCTGAAATCCCTGTTGTGAGTATTAAAGGTCCGATTGGACCTGCTGTTAGCCAGCACCTAACAGTAGAAATTAATGCCGCTAACCAACAACAAGCTCCACTTATCATTATCACTATCGATACGCCTGGAGGCTTGGTCTCGAGTCTTCGCGACATCAATCAAGCCGTCCTCGCCTCTACTGTTCCGATTGCATGTTTGGTTTACCCTAAAGGTGCCAGAGCGGCTAGCGCCGGTACGTACCTGTTATATGCCTGCCATACAGCAGCGATGGCAACAGCGACAACCTTAGGCGCGGCAACACCGGTGCAAATGGGGCCGAGTGCCCCCTCGCCTGACAAAATCAGTCCGGCAGATAAAGGCGAGGATAGCAAAAATGATAACCCCAGCCCTTCAGCAATGGAGAAGAAAATCCTTAACGATGCCATCGCCTACATACGCTCATTAGCACAGCTGCGCGGCAGAAACCAAGAGTGGGCCGTACTTGCAGTCACTGAAGCTGCCACATTAACCGCAACTGAGGCACTAGCACTTAATGTGATTAATTTAATCGCAGAATCACCTCAGCAACTGGTAACCAACCTAGATGGCATTACCATTGAGTTAGGCGAAGAAAAAATCACTTTAGATTTAAAAGGCGCAGTCTTAGTGAATAAACAGCCAAGTTGGCAGAATCAGTTTATCGCCACGATCACTAACCCGAATATTGCTTACATTTTAATGATCATCGGCATTTATGGTCTGATATTGGAATTTTATAGCCCAGGCATTGGAGTGGCTGGGATCAGCGGTGCTATCGCACTGATTATTGCCCTTTATGCACTGCAAATGCTGCCTTTGAACTATGCCGGACTCGCGTTAGTTATCTTAGGCATAGTGCTGCTAATAACAGAAGCTATGATTCCTAGCTTTGGCATATTTGGGGTTGGTGGAATAGCGGCATTTGTGGTGGGCTCAATTTTCCTATTCGACACGCCGCAAGCGCAATTTCAGGTATCACCACTGCTCATTGGCAGTGTCGCTTTTGTCAGTCTGTTGTTTTTCGTGTTCGTACTCAGTTTTGTTTTACGTATGCGAAAACGTGCAGTTGTTAGCGGCCAAGAGGCGATAGTCGGCGCCAATGCAACGGTGCTTGCTGACTTTAATGGCCAAGGTTTTGTCTGCTTAAATGGCGAACGTTGGAATGCAATGAGTCCGCATAAACTCAGCAAAGGTGACAATGTAGCCGTAATTAAGATCGACGGTCTATCGCTGCAGGTAGCGAAAATTGAAGCTAAAACCAATCAGGATAAGGAGGCCTCTAATGGAACCTGTCATCACTAACGGCACAATATTCAGCGCAGTAATGCTATTTATAATTATCTCGTTGCTTATCAGTATCTTCAGGATTTTAAGAGAGTATGAAAGAGGCGTTATTTTTCTTTTAGGACGCTTTCAACAAGTTAAAGGACCCGGACTTATTATTGTTATTCCGTTCATTCAACAGATGGTGAGAGTCGATTTAAGAACTGTAGTCATGGATGTGCCCAGCCAAGATGTGATCAGTCGCGATAATGTCTCGGTCAGAGTAAACGCGGTACTGTATTTTCGCGTTATTGATTCTCAAAAAGCGATAATCAATGTCGAAGATTTTCTACAAGCGACATCGCAATTGGCACAAACGACTCTGCGCTCAGTCTTAGGTCAACATGAACTGGATGAGATGCTTGCTAACCGTGAGATGCTCAACGCAGATATTCAAGTGATCTTAGACAGCCGTACCGATGATTGGGGCATTAAAGTGTCGAATGTAGAGATAAAGCACGTTGATCTTAATGAAACTATGGTCAGAGCCATTGCCCGCCAAGCAGAGGCAGAAAGAACGCGTCGCGCTAAGGTTATTCATGCATCTGGCGAAATGGAAGCCTCAAGTAAGCTGGTAGAAGCTGCAACCGCGCTTGCCACAGAGCCCAATGCTATTTTACTGAGATACCTGCAAACCTTGACTGAAATCGCCGGCGAGAAAAACTCTACTATTCTGTTCCCGCTGCCGATGGATTTGCTTAATGGAGTGATGAACGCTGAGCAAAAAACAACAGAACAAACAGAAAAAGAATCCAAATCGTCGAGCAATAAACCACAATAAAAAAAGGCAGCCTAATGCTGCCTTGAAATTATCGAGCGTGGTTTACACCTTTTTCTCATTTTGAGATTTTTTTAGTTGCTCTTTCTTAGCGCGGCGAGATTCGATCACGGCGCCCACATCACTGCCTATATGCGCTTCACCACGTTGCTTAGACAGTTGCACTTGACGCTCACGCTCTAAGAATCGCTCACGCTGCTTGTCGGTGACTTTATCGATACAGTGAGGGCAACTTACACCTTGTTCAAATTGTGGCGATGCTTTCTCATCTTCAGTGATCGGCATACGACAAGCATTACACTGATCGTATTGACCTTTTTCCAGATCATGATTAACCGCCACCCGGTTATCAAATACAAAGCACTCACCTTGCCACATGCTCTCTTCCTGCTTAACCTCTTCAAGGTACTTTAGAATACCGCCCTCTAGATGATAAACATCATCAAAGCCCTGCTCTTTTAAGTATGCAGTTGATTTTTCGCAGCGAATACCACCGGTGCAAAACATAGCGACTTTCTTATGCTTTGCAGGATCTAGGTTCTGCTTAACGTATTCAGGGAACTCTCTAAAGGTAGTTGTTTTGGGGTCTAGCGCATTCTCAAATGTACCGATCTGTACTTCGTAATCGTTACGGGTATCGACTAAAAGTACTTCGGGATCGGAGATCAGTGCATTCCAATCCTTAGGTTTAACGTAAGTACCTACCACTTTATTAGGATCAATCCCTTCTACGCCCATAGTCACAATCTCTTTTTTGAGTTTGACCTTAGTGCGATAAAAAGGCATTTCCTCGTCAAAAGACAATTTGTGGACAATATTATCAAGTCCAGGCTGAGTAGCTAACCATGTCAGTAATCCATCAATAGCTGCTTGAGAACCTGCTACGGTGCCATTAATACCTTCTGCAGCCAGCAGCAATGTACCTTTAATCGCGGATTCTTCCATCACTGCGAGTAATGGCTTCTGGATATTTTCAAACTCAGGAAGAGCAACAAACTTATACATGGCACAAACAACAACTTTTGACATTGAGACCTCTTATACTGCTGGCTGAAGCTTAATCTTCAGTGCATTTACTACGTCAACGGCAAAACGTGAGCCGCTGCACAAAATTAATCGCGAAGTCTACCTGAATCACATCACAACAAACAGGTACAAAAAGTAAGGCCTTTATGGTTCGCTTACTCCATTCCTTTACCATTTAGATTTTAATGTTAATCAGTAAAATAAATGACGATAGCTAAACGGTAATTGCTTGAGCATTTTCTAATTCAGTCAATATTGATTGTTATTTCATTGCAGGCAGTTAAAAATAGCGGCATCGTTTAATACACCATAGTTTATCTAAAATAAATAATATGACCTTACCGACATTGTACTCCTTTAGACGCTGCCCTTACGCTATGCGGGCTAGACTGGGAATTTACCTTGCCCAAAAGCCAGTCAGTTTGCGTGAAATTGTACTCAGGCATAAACCAGAAGCAATGCTTGCCCAGTCGCCAAAGGGCACTGTGCCAGTATTGATATTAGAAAATGGTACTGTCATTGAGGAGAGTTTTGAGATCATGTGTTGGGCAATTTCACAAAATGACCCGAACGATCTATTACTGGCTAATAGCAGTAACAAACAAGAAGCAGCAAAAGCGTTAATTGAATATAACGATCAAGTCTTTAAATCTTGGTTAGACAAATACAAATATGCTGACCGCTTTCCCGAACACAGCCAACAGCACTACCGTCAACAAGGTGAGCTATTTATACAGCAATTAGAAACCTTACTTGATAAGCACTCACAGCTCCTTGGTCAAGTGCCCTGCATTGCCGATTATGCCATCTATCCGTTCATTAGGCAGTTTGCCCATGTAGATAAAGCTTGGTTCGAGCAATCTGACTATAAAAACGTCCAATTGTGGCTAACAAACCATTTACAAAGCGAAGCGTTTACAACAATTATGCAAAAATTTCCCACTTGGCTTGAAAGCCAACAAGAGTTCGTATTTGGTGGCGAAAAGTAAATCAATTAAACACAAAAGGAGCATTAGCTCCTTTTTGTACTAATACCAACTATGATTACTTATGAAATTTTGTCTATAAACTTTGTTTATAGACTTTACCGCCTTTCATTACAAAATCGACATCCAGCAACTGCTTAATATCATTTAGTGGGCTAGAATCCGTGGCAATAATATCAGCGTACTTACCCACCTCAATAGTGCCTAGCTTATCGCTCATGCCGATAAGATCTGCGCCATTAACTGTTGCGGATTTTAAGATATCTGCTGTGCTCATGCCTGCCTGATACATCAACACTGCCTCCTCGGCATTAATTCCATGTTTAGATACACCACTATCGGTACCGAAAGCAATCTTCACCCCAGCTTTATAGGAGGCCGAAAAATTGTCGAGCATATCAGCGCCCACTCTAATCGCTTTAGCTTTAACTGGTGCGGGCATGAAGTCTGAGGTATTTGCCATCTCCACGACTGTTGCGCCAGCAAGCAAAGTAGGCACTAAATAAGCGCCAGATTGTTTAAATAGCTTAATCGACTCTTCATTGGAGTAACTGCCGTGCTCAATACTGTCGACACCTGCGCGCAAAGCCGCATTTATTCCTTCTGCCGCATGAGCATGGCTGGCGACTTTACGACCCAGCGAATGAGCGGTTTCAACTATCTCTTTTAACTCATTATTGGTCATCTGCTGACCTGTTCCCGTGTCAGTGTTAGAAAGCACCCCACCCGTTGAGGCAACTTTAATCGCATCTGCACCATATTTAATCGCTTTACGGGTCATTTTTCTACACTCAAAAGGACCGTCACAGAGCATTTTTGATGACTTCATTGCCAAGAGATCTGGCGCCATTCCATCTACATCTAAATGACCACCCGTAATAGAGATCCCTGCTGCTGCGATAATTCTAGGTCCATCTATCCAACCTTTTTCTACTCCATCACGTAGCGCATACATTTGCTCAGGTTCACTGAGTAGATCCCGCACGGTAGTAAAACCAGACATCAATGTTGTTTTGGCGTAATGAACGCTTTTCATCGCCACATCAGCATCTGATAGTTTCACCGTATCAGCAGTATTGTCAGGCCCAAGTTCCATCTGCAGGTGCACATGCATATCCATTAAACCTGGCATCACAAAGCTATCTTTAAGATCAATTAAACGTACATCATTGCCAAATTCAGTCACTGGCACAAAACCTTTAGTAACAGCCGTAATCGAGCCCTCTTCAATCACCACTGTGTAGTTTTTTAGAGGCGCTTTCCCTGGAACGGACAACAATTCCCCCGCATGAATAACTTGAGTTTCAGCTAATGCGCTATGACTCAGTAAAGCAGATATTGCTAAGGTAATAGCGGTAAGCTTGATGCTTAATTTGGCATTATTGTCAGTCGTTTTATCCATTATGTTTAGCTACTTTAGTTTTTATATTGTAATGAATATACCGCAGCAATGAAAAATGTAAACGGATATTCACATTACTTCAGCATTAACTTTACATGTGCTAACTTAGTGGACTTGCATAAAAATAGAACACCACAGTACTGAGATAGCAATTTCTATAAACCAGTAAACGCTTGTAAAAGTCAGCACTTAAGGGATTACAATGAAAACCAGTATATACATGGCCCTCGTTATTACGCCATTGACCATCAACCTCGTCTCAGCTAAAGAGACGATGACAGCACTCCCTTCTACCGAGCTTCAAACTTTGCAGTTAGAGGATATTTTTAACCTTGAGTATGCCTCAGATCTTGAAATAAATAATAAGGGTGATGAAGTCTATTTTGTTCGCAATTACATGGATATTCAGACAGATAAGAAGTTGGGTAATATCTGGAAAGTGGACAGTGAGAAAACCTTAACGCCGGTGACTAATGGGCTGCATGTTGACTTTGCCCCCACGTTATCGCCTGACAATAGTAAATTGGCTTATATCTCTACAGCAAGTGGTTCACCGCAGATCCATATGCGCTGGCTTAACAATGGTAGCAATGCCCAATTGAGCCACTTTAGTAGCGCCCCCGCCAACTTATCTTGGTCACCCGATGGTAAAACCATCGCCTTTACCCGCTTTGTTGAACAAAAAGCCAAGTCTGTTGTAAATCTTCCAGGTAAGCCTAAAGATGCTACTTGGGCAAAGCCAGCTGTCTACATTGACAAAATGTATTATCGCTTTGATGGCGCAGGATTTACTCAGCCAGGTAATCGTCAAATATTCATCATGTCTGTTGATGGTGGTGCAGCGCGCCAACTAACTTTTGCTAGCAATGATCACCGCGGTGAAATAAGTTGGAGTAAAAACGGCCATCAGCTGATTTATTCAACTAACATGCGCAGCGATAGTGACCTAGAATGGACCGACAGCAATATATACAGTTTGGATCTCAGTAACCTACAGACAAAAGCATTGACCTCTCGTGTCGGCCCAGATAACCAGCCTATTGTTTCTCCAAATGGCAAAATGATTGCTTACCTAGGCGCTAATCAAAATTATAAAAATTATGAAAATACTGAACTGTACGTTATGAACCTTGATGGCTCTGACAAACGTTCTTTAACAGCCGAGTTCGATCGTTCAATAAACAAAATTCAATGGGCCGACAACAGTAAATCGTTATACATGAGTTACCACGATAAAGGCGAAACCTTTATCGCAACCCAGCCATTGAAAGGCAAACACAGGGTTGTAGCAAAGAATCTAGGCGGGCTATCTTTTGGTCGTCCTTATACTGGCAGTGACTTTGATGTTGCTGAAAACGGGACGATAGCATATACCTATTCTGACCCACTGCGACCAGCGGATATAGCTGTGACTCGAAAAGGGAGAAACACCCAGCTAACAAACCTCAATAGTGATGCTCTCGATCATAAAACCTTAGCAAATATTCGCGAACTCAATGTGAAATCGTCTTTCGATGGACGTAATATTCAAGCCTGGGTTGCATACCCGCCGGGATATAAAGAGCAGATAAAAGCAGGTAAGAAATTCCCACTCATTCTTGAAATACATGGCGGCCCCGTCACCAATTATGGACCTCATTTTTCAGCAGAAATACAGTTAATGGCAGCGAGCGGTTATGTAGTGGTTTATGCAAACCCCCGAGGCAGCGATAGCTATGGCAAAGAGTTTGCTCAGATTATTTATAATAATTACCCAAGCCAAGATTATGATGACCTTATGTCTGTCGTTGATGGAGTCATTGCCCAAGACGCTATTGATGAAGACGCGCTTTTTGTGACGGGAGGCTCCGGTGGTGGCGTACTAACTGCTTGGATAGTCGGTCATACTGACCGCTTCAAAGCCGCTGTAGTGGCAAAACCAGTAATTAATTGGTTTAGCTTTGCATTAACCACTGATATTTATCCTTTCGTGATTAAAAATTGGTTTGAAAAAATGCCTTGGGAAGATCCTCAGCACTATATGAGGCTCTCTCCTATTAGCTATGTTGGTAATGTCTCGACCCCAACGATGTTGTTAACAGGTGAAGCTGATAAGCGAACACCTATCGCAGAAACAGAGCAGTTCTACCAAGCACTAAAACTGCGTAATATTGATACCGCGATGGTGAGAATTCCGGATGCGCCTCATGGTATATACAAACGCCCAAGCAACTTGATGTCTAAAGTCGCGCATATTCTGTGGTGGTTTGATAAGTATCAACAACCTAAAAGCTAACGCTTTTTTGGCGTTTACACTCCCTTGCAAAAAGCTAACATCCATTTCAGGCTGTTAGCTTTTGCTTTAATATTGGTTTCAATGCATCAATCAGTAGGACAAATTGCTAGTTGGTGGCTATCAGCTACAGCGACTTCATATGGTGATTAAAGGGATAGTTACCACTAGCAAGCCCCCCATACTCCAGTTGAAATAACGTCGACGCTTGGTTGAATTTAGTTTGTCTTTTATTGCGGCACCTAACGCCACCCACGTGAACGAAGCAGGAAAGCCGACAATATTAAACACTAATAAGCCGAGTAACGCACTTGCCCAGTAACCATCACCACTTACCGTAAATGCAGTACAAAGCGTTATCGTTGCCATCCAGCTTTTTGGGTTTATCCATTGAAACAGTGCTGCTTCTTTCATTGACATAGGCTTTCTATCCAACACGTCATAACCATTTTCTACAGGCAAAGTCATCACTCTATATGCAAGAAACAACAGATATATGACCGAGGCCACCTTCAACACTGAGTGCAATAGCGGCCATGACTGGAATAAGCCACCAAGTCCCAACAAAATCGCGACATGCAACATTGTTTGTCCAACTCGGATCCCGATAATATGCGGTAACGTCTGCTTCACACCAAAGTTAGCGCCTGATGTAGCGAGCAAAATATTGTTAGGCCCCGGTGTCATAGTCATTGTTGCGCAAAATATTGCCGCCGAAACCATTAGTGTAAGTAGTGAATCCATCTCTTCCCCAGTAAATTGTACGCATACAATTATTGACACAATCAAATCATTAGCCGCATAATAATCGATACAAAAAGCAGATCAACGGTTTTATTGTCATGGGTACAATTTGGATTCCAACACTTGAAAACTACCAAGGCCCTTTGTATGTTCGCCTTGCAGAGGCCGCTGAAGCAGCAATTAAGAATGGCCAACTGCCAGCGGACACAAAGCTTCCACCGCAGCGACAACTCGCGGATAAAGTCGCTGTTACGGTAGGCACGGTAACCCGGGCTTATGCTTTACTTGAACAACGCGGTTATGTGTTTGCAAAAGTGGGCGCTGGCACCTATGTAAAAGGCACTCGATATCAGTCAAAACCGCAACAGGCTAACTTTGCGACTTGCGAACAACCGCTAACCAATCAAATCGGTATTATTAGTGATGCTTTAAGCGAGCTAGCTAAAGAACCACATATGATTAGCCAACTGATGCAATACCATGCAGACCCGCTGCCACAACATCAGCTCAATTTCAGCCAGTGGTTACACAAGCGTCAAATACCTCAAACTGCAGAGCAAATTGTTTTTAGTCACGGTGCCCAGCAAGGTATTTTTGCAGTCTTAAATGGATTGATGAATGCGGGTGACCACCTGCTATGTGAAGAAAACTGCTACCCCGGAATAAAAGTCGCTGCACAGCAACTCGGGCTCAATATTGAGAGAGTGTCCTTGACCCAAGAGGGATTAAACCTCGCTGAGTTAGAACGTCAAATAGTGCGCTACAAACCGAAAGCTGTGTATCTAACCCCTAACAATCAGAATCCAACATGCATTCAATACAGCCAGCAACAAAGGCAAACCATTATTGCGCTAGCACGCCAATATGATGTGGTCATTATTGAAGACGATGTGAACTACTGTTTGCCTGAAGAGTGGCACACGCCGATGTGGTGCCTTGATCAAGCATCAACCGATGATGCTCTGCAACACAAGGTGGTCTACCTATCTAGTTTATCGAAGCTGTTTTGTGGTGGGCTACGTCAAGGTTTTCTACTTTGTCCACTGCCGTTACTGGCTAAAATTAAACAGGCACTTTATAGCCAATGCTGGATGGTATCGCCCCTAAACACCGAGCTTGCCTGCCGTATTATTAGTAATAAGGTGTTCATGGGTGAAAGAGAGCAGCAAATAGCACAAAGACAGCAACTGTGTATCGCCATGGGAGAGCGTTTAGCGTTAACCCAAACATGGCGTGGCCTTAATGGTTGGTTGAAGCTTGCTCTGCCACTTAAATCTCATCATGTTGTCGCAGCGCTAGCCGCCGAAGGCATACTCATTCGTGATGGTGATGACTTTGATAATCATCAAAATCATATTCGACTCAGTATTGGTGGCACATGCGACGAAATAGAGTTTAAAAAGCAACTTGAGTTGATTGAATCTACTATTTTGAAACTAAGCCAAAGTAGCTATTCATTTGTTTAAATCCCGCAATAAGAATGTCTTAGTAACATTTTAAACAATAAAAAAGCGCAGTTTTACTTGACTGCGCTTAAATTTTGAATCGATTAAAGCGTTGCCGATTACATCTGTTGGTCAACTCTGACATAACCTTTGAGGTAAACCACTCTGACCTCATCATTGACGTTAAAAATCATCCCTTGGTCTAAATCTTGGATAACCATAACTTGCTCGCCACTGTCCAGAGTAATCATCATTTCAACTAACTTCAGCTCTTGATAGTATGAGCTGTCACCATAGCGATTACCGATCCCCGCACCTAGCAGTGCACCTAGTACCGTAGCGACATCTTGGCCTGAGCCACCACCAAATTGATGCCCAACTACGCCACCAATGAGCGCACCGCCAAACGTTTTCCAACCAGTATTTTGGTCTTCAACAAGTTGCTTTTCGGTGATGTTCCTGACTGATGCGACTTGTCCAAATTCTACTTTCTCAACGGGAACAGCTTGATTGCGATCATAAGGTGCAGCATTGAGTTGAGGTATGCTTAAAAACAAACTGATCACCATAAAAACAATTAGATGAGGTTTCAACATAGGCTTTTTTCCGCTAACTTAAAGGTATCTACATTGCCTAATTTTACTCAATTGTGAACTCACTGTCCTATTTAAATCAAGATCAACAAGGTTTTCCACCACCAGAGCAAGCACTGAGTGACCCGAATGGGTTACTTGCAGTGGGTGGCGATCTGCAGCCAGAAAGGTTGTTAAACGCTTATTACAACGGGATTTTCCCATGGTTTAACCAAGATGACCCCATACTATGGTGGTCACCGGATCCCCGTGCTGTTTTTTCACCCGGAAACTTAAGAGTCAGCCGCAGTTTAGTCAAATACCTAAAGAAACAATCTTGGACATTTAGTATCAATAAACAGTTCACTGCAGTAATTCAAGGCTGCGCGGCGCCTAGAGCCAAGCAAGCGGAAACTTGGATCTCTGACGACATCCAACAGGCGTATCTGAGTTTACATCAACAAGGTCACGCACATTCGATTGAGGTGTGGGAAGACGATACCCTCATAGGTGGGCTTTATGGACTCGCCATTGGCCAAGTCTTTTGTGGCGAATCGATGTTTCATCTTCGCACTAATGCTTCTAAAGCTGCTATGATCGTATTACAGCAGCACCTTTTACGGTGTGGATTTAAACTTATTGATGCACAGGTTGAGAATCCACATTTAGACAGTTTGGGGGCTAAATCAATAAAGCGTAAAGACTTTCTCACATTGCTTAAGCACTTAAGAGACGGCAACGTTAACCCTGATAGCTGGTTAACTACAGAGGTACCGATTGAACTCTAAATCAAGACCTATTACGGTTGGCAGAACCAAAACCTTTCCTTGCAGCTATCTAGATGAGCAGCAAGAGCAACTCTTGGTATTACAAGAGGAGATCATTGATGCTGGGTTATTTGAGCAACTGCTGGCGTTAGGATTTCGCCGCAGTAGCAGTATGATCTATAAGCCGCAATGCCCACATTGCACCGCTTGTTTACCGATTAGGCTTGAAATTGACGAGTTCAAATTGTCAAAAAGACAGAAACGAACTCTTAAAAATAACCAAGATTTAAGCTGGAAAATAGTTGACCATAAAACGGATGAGCAGTATGCCCTCTATGAGCGCTACGTTAATACACGCCACGCTGATGGTCCTATGTATCCAGCAACGCCTGAGCAATATGATAGTTTTGCGACAGCAAGCTGGACGCAACCACTGTTTATCGAGCTGTCGATTGATGACAAGCTCATTGGCGTAGCCGTTACCGACGTGCTGCCCAACAGCTTATCTGCTATCTACAGTTATTTTGACCCCGATGAGCATAAGCGCTCCTTGGGAAGTCTACTCATCTTATTGCAGACCAAGATAGCTAAGATGATGCAAAAACAATTTTTGTACTTAGGTTATCAAATTGATGAATCAAGAAAGATGAATTACAAGCGAGACTACCGACCTCATCAAATTCTTACCCACTCAGGTTGGGTTACTGAGATTGAGATCAAAAACATAAGCAAATAAACAATAATACTAATAACGTCTCTACAGCCGTGATTCGCTCATCCTTTTCTTTACAGCGAGGTGATTTTGCGGCATGATACGCCCGTTTTTAATATTTGAAGGCTAAACAGGATAACTGATTAATGGCGAAAGAAGACAACATTGAAATGCAAGGCACAATCCTTGAAACCTTGCCAAATACAATGTTTCGTGTAGAACTTGAAAATGGTCATGTCGTAACGGCACACATTTCAGGAAAAATGCGTAAAAACTATATCCGTATTCTTACGGGTGACAAGGTAACGGTTCAGCTGACCCCTTACGATTTGAGCAAAGGACGCATCGTCTTCCGTTCACGCTAAGTTATTATTAGCCTATAACGTATTTAAAAAGCCGGCTTGCGCCGGCTTTTTGTTGTCTGTCATTTGAGTAATGCTTAAGAGTGAAGCCAGTGTCTCATTGGCGACTTCACTCCTGTTTTATCATTAATGCATGGCTTTCTCTTGTGATTGCGCTTTAATGACAATCTCATCGCCCTTCACATCAACACGAGCAATACCGCCTTTCTCTAGATCACCAAATAGTATTGCATCTGCAAGCGGACGTTTAATTAGGTCGGTCACAACGCGTGACATTGGTCTTGCACCCATCGACTTGTCGTAACCCTTTTCAGCCAGAAGCGTTCTCGCCTCATCACTAACCTCAAGCGTTACAGACTTATCATCTAACTGTGCTTGTAGCTCTACCAGGAACTTATCAACCACTTTAGCGATAACGGTCATATCAAGGTGATTAAACCAGATAATCGAATCTAAACGGTTACGGAACTCAGGTGAAAACACCTTGTTGATTTCCGACAGCGCATCTTGAGTGTGATCTTGCTGCTTAAAGCCTATCGATTTGCGAATAGTCTCCTGCACACCAGCATTAGTGGTCATCACCAAGGTCACATGTCTAAAGTCTGCTTTACGGCCGTTATTATCCGTTAATGTACCGTGATCCATCACTTGTAGTAGCAAGTTATAAACATCGGGATGAGCTTTCTCTATCTCATCGAGCAATACCACACAGTGTGGATTTTTAATGACGGCGTCGGTTAACAAACCACCTTGGTCATAACCCACATATCCTGGAGGCGCACCAATAAGACGAGACACAGTATGACTTTCCATGTACTCAGACATGTCGAATCTCACTAGACTCAGGCCGAGGCATTTTGCCAGCTGACTGGTCACCTCTGTTTTACCGACCCCGGTAGGACCTGCAAACAAGAAGCTACCCACAGGCTTATTCTCGCCACCAAGGCCACTTCGAGATAAGCGAATTGCTGAGCTAAGCCCCTCAATCGCCATATCCTGACCGAACACTACCATCTTAAGGTTACGCTCTAGGTTCTTAAGCATATCCTTGTCAGAGCTCGATACCGACTTCTCTGGGATACGTGCCATTTTGGCGATGATAGTTTCAATTTCGCTTTGGCCAATGGTCTTTTTGCGTTTACTGGCAGGCAACATCGCCATACGCGCGCCCGCCTCATCGATTACGTCAATAGCTTTATCAGGCAAATGTCTATCGTTAATGTGCTTATCTGATAGTTTCGCCGCAATACTCAATGCCGCCATGGTGTAGCGAACATTATGATAATCCTCATAAGTCGACTTTAACCCTTGGAGAATTTTAGTCGTCTCGGCCACAGAAGGTTCGTTAATATCTACTTTCTGGAAACGACGAGCCAGTGCACGGTCTTTCTCAAAAATACTTTGGTATTCTTGGAAGGTTGTTGAGCCCATGCAGCGTAAATTACCACTCGATAGTAGTGGTTTTAGTAGGTTTGACGCATCCATCACTCCGCCAGAGGCTGAACCAGCGCCGATAATGGTATGGATCTCATCAATAAATAAAATCGCATGTTCATCATTTGCCAGTTCTTTGAGTAAACCTTTAAAGCGTTTTTCAAAGTCGCCACGATACTTGGTACCGGCAAGCAAGGCGCCAAGATCAAGTGAGTAAACCGTTGCTTCACTCATCACCTCTGGCACTTCTTCTTTAACGATACGGTAGGCAAGCCCTTCCGCTATCGCCGTTTTACCGACGCCAGCTTCACCTACCAATAACGGGTTATTCTTACGACGGCGGCACAAAGTTTGAATAGAACGTTCTATCTCTTCACTTCGGCCAATAAGAGGATCAATTTCACCTTTTTTAGCTAACTCGTTTAAGTTAGAGGTAAATTGCGACAAAATACTGCGCTCTTCTTCTGTCTCTGTTTGATCTTCGATGCGATTCGGTTCTGCGTCGGTGTCGATATCGTCCTTGGAAAAACCGTGTGAAATAAAATTGACCACATCAAGGCGAGTGACCTCACCTGAGCGCAATAGGTAAACGGCTTGAGACTCTTGCTCGCTAAAAATGGCGACTAAGACATTGGCGCCAGTAACTTCATTTCGCCCCGATGATTGGACATGGAATACCGCTCTTTGCAATACACGTTGAAAACCAAGTGTCGGCTGCGTCTCTTTCTCTTCTTCAGGATCGGCAATGATAGGCGTGGTTTGTTGAATAAAACTCGAGACTTCGCCTCTGAGTTTATCTAGGTTTGCTCCGCAAGCAACTAACGCCTCTTGTGCGGCCGGGTTATCGATTAATGCCAACAGTAGATGCTCAACCGTCATATATTCATGACGTGCATCTCTGGCTTGCTGAAAAGCCAGATTTAAGGTGACTTCAAGATCTTTATTTAGCATAAGCACCCCCAAAAATTAACAACAGATTCAACCAAATTAGGCCTCCTCTAAAGAACACAATAACGGATGTTCGTTTTGTCTTGCAAACTGATTTACCTGAGCGACCTTAGTTTCTGCAATACCAAAAGGGTAAATACCGCAAATCCCCTTCCCCTTATGATGAATCGCAAGCATAATTTCAGTGGCTTGTGCTTCATCTTTTCTAAAAAATAGCTGTAAAATCTCAATAACGAAGTCCATCGGAGTGTAATCATCGTTATTTAAAATAACTTTATACATAGAAGGCTGTTTTAACTCTGACTCAACACTCTCTTCTACATGTTCAATGTTTTCTGTTCTGCTCATGCTTCAATACTAGCCTCTAGTCTTGGCTTGTTCCAATTGATTATCCAACTCTATCTATTTAATAACATAAATCCTACTAAATAGTTTGTACCACTTTGTTCGTAAAATGTTACCCGCTTGTTAAAATATGCTTGACAACACGCTTTTCTGCTTTCATTCTGTTCAGTAAGCGAAGGACTTTCCTCGCTGATAAGTTTTACTATCTTACTGGGAAGTGAACAACAGAAGGAAGTGGAAGTATGGCAAGCGGAACTGTTAAATGGTTCAACAACGCCAAAGGATTCGGGTTTATTTGCCCTGATGCTGGCGGTGAAGACGTTTTTGCGCACTATTCTACCATCGAAATGGAAGGCTATCGAACTCTAAAAGCGGGTCAACCCGTCAGTTTCGAAGTAGAAGCAGGTCCAAAAGGTATGCACGCGTCAGCAATATCACCCACTAACTAGATTAGTATGTGATAAGAAATAAAAAAAGCAGAGTAGTTATCTACTCTGCTTTTTTATTGGCTGTAAAAAGACCTACATACACAGGCCCTTATACTAATTGATAAAACTTACTCGTTAATCAGTGCATTCAGCGTTGCACTTGGGCGCATTGCATCAGATGCTTTTGCCGCGTCTAGACGATAGTAACCGCCTAAGTCCACTGCTGGCCCTTGAACACCATTTAACTCGGCTACGATTGTTTGCTCATTACTCGTCAGTGCTTCTGCAAAAGCAGTGAATTGCGCTTGCAACTCACTATCTTGTGTTTGCGCTGCAACAGCCTGAGCCCAATACATTGCAAGGTAGAAATGGCTTCCACGGTTATCAAGTTCGCCCACACGGCGTGAAGGAGACTTGTTGGTATCGAGGAACTGGCCAATCGCTAAATCCAGTGTATCAGCTAAGACTTGTGCTTTAGCATTATTGGTTGTTTGGCTAAGGTGCTCTAAAGATGCACCAAGCGCAAGGAACTCACCCAGTGAATCCCAACGTAGATGACCTTCTTTTTCAACCTGCTGCACATGTTTAGGCGCACTACCACCTGCGCCAGTTTCAAACAACCCACCACCATTCATTAGTGGCACAATTGAAAGCATTTTAGCACTTGTGCCCAGCTCTAGTATTGGGAATAGATCGGTCAGGTAATCACGTAAAACGTTACCCGTTACAGAAATAGTATCTTGGCCTGCTTTAACGCGCGCTAAGGTAAAGCGTGTTGCTTCAACTGGCGACATGATATGAAGCTCAAGACCATTGGTATCGTGATCTTTCAGGTATAACTCAACCTTGTTGATGATTTGCGCATCGTGAGCACGGGCGGCATCCAACCAGAACACAGCGGGAGTTGCTGATAAACGTGAACGGTTAACGGCAAGTTTAACCCAGTCACGAATTGGCGCGTCTTTAACCTGACACATTCTGAAGATGTCACCAGCTGCAACCTTGTGCGACATAAGCACAACACCATTTTGATCAACAACGTTAACAGTGCCGGCTTCGGCAATTTCAAAAGTCTTGTCGTGGCTACCATACTCTTCGGCTTTCTGCGCCATAAGGCCAACGTTCGGCACGCTGCCCATAGTGCTTGGATCAAATGCACCATTTTTAATGCAAAAATCAATTGTTTCTTGGTAAACACCGGCGTAACAACGATCTGGGATCATCGCTTTCATGTCTTTTAGCTGGCCATCAGGACCCCACATCTGCCCTGAAGTACGAATCGCAGCAGGCATAGAAGCGTCAATAATCACATCGCTTGGTACGTGTAAATTGGTGATCCCTTTATCTGAGTCAACCATTGCCAGTTCAGCACTGCTTGCGTATACCGCGGCAATATCTGCTTCAATAGCCGCTTTTTGCTCTGTAGGCAATGAAGCGATTTTGGCGTAAACATCACCGACACCATTATTAACGTCAACACCCAACTCTTCAAATAATTGGCCGTGCTTAGCAAATACATCTTTGTAGTAAACTTTAACGGCATGGCCAAATAAAATGGGATCAGAGACTTTCATCATGGTGGCTTTCAAGTGCAGTGACAATAGTACATCCTGCTCTTTAGCACTTAATGTTTCACGCTCATAAAAGCTAACCAAAGCGGCTTTGCTCATCACAGCGGAATCGATAACTTCTCCAGCTTGCAGGGCAATGGCATTTCGCAGCACTTGCTCTGAACCATCTGTTTTGCTCAATACAATTGAAACACTACCGGCATCGGCTAGCGTGACAGATTTTTCACTACCGTAAAAATCGCCTTCATTCATGTGAGCAACATGAGACTTAGAGTCAGTAGACCATTTGCCCATTGAATGTGGATTTTTCTGAGCAAACTTTTTGACGGAACCCGGCGCGCGACGATCAGAGTTACCTTCTCGTAATACAGGGTTTACTGCGCTGCCCTTAATTTTGTCGTAACGTGCTTGAATGTCTTTTTCAACGTCATTTGCAGGCTCATCAGGGTAGTTAGGAATGTCATACCCTTTATTTTGCAGCTCTAAAATACATGCTTTTAATTGGGGAATTGATGCGCTGATGTTTGGCAGCTTAATAATATTTGCTTCAGGCGTTTTCGCCAGCTCACCAAGTTCAGCTAATGCGTCATTGATTTTTTGATCTGCTGTTAAATTTTCAGGGAATATTGAGATGATTCGACCTGACAATGAAATGTCACGAGTCTCAACGTCAACACCTGCACTTTGGGTAAACTTTTGGATAATGGGTAACAAAGAAAGTGTTGCCAGTGCTGGAGCTTCGTCAGTTTCGGTATAGATGATCGTTGATGATTTATCGTTCATTTTTCGTCCTACATTATTTTAAATTTAAGATTTTTATAATAATTATGTCTATTTTTATGATGAAAAGGTAAAAAATTCAGTCACTTTCGATTATTTATCGTCACTAACACTGTGCGATAACTTTTTATTTTATTTACCACTTCGAGGTCAATAAAGATCCCATTAACACTCAAACATAGTTGCGGATCACACTTTTATGGCCGACATCATAAAACATTCCGCGCAAGATTCAAATTCCACTAATGGCCAATGAGCAGTACAATAGACAAATTAGCCCCATATTTAAAAGTTAATTTGCGTGACTCAGCCATTTTCGAGAAAAAAAACAACTAGAAAACCCGCTAAATCTAATGGTTTCTCTGCAAAGGCGGCTAGAAAACCACAGCGCCCTGCTAAAGCAGCGAGTAAACCTAGAGAAGTTAACAATCCAGTCATTGTATTGTTTAACAAGCCTTTCGATGTCCTTTGCCAATTTACTGATGAACAGGGCCGTAAAACCCTTAAAGACTTTATTCCAGTGCCAGAGGTTTATGCCGCAGGAAGATTAGATCGAGACAGCGAAGGACTATTACTGCTGACGAATGACGGCAAGTTACAAGCACAAATAACTGAACCTAAAAAGAAAACCTTTAAAACCTATTGGGTACAAGTCGAAGGTGCTCCCAGCGAAGTGGATCTAAATAAGCTGCGTAAAGGTGTCGAGCTAAAAGACGGTTTAACCCTCCCAGCTAAAGTCAGTGTGATGAACAGCCCTTCAGTGTGGCCGCGCAACCCACCGATCCGCGAGCGAGCAAACATTCCAACGACTTGGCTGACGATAGAGATCTGTGAAGGCAGAAACCGTCAAGTAAGAAGGATGACCGCCAATATCGGTTTTCCGACACTAAGATTAATCCGCTATAAAATAGGCCAATGGAGTCTAGACGATCTTCCTAACGGTCAGTATCGACAACTAGATATGAGTGGTAAGAATGGCTGAACGTTATAAACCCAACACCACTGTCGCCTGTGTGATTGAAGCTAACGGTAAATACTTGCTGGTCGAGGAGTTGATTGAAGGAAAAATTGAATATAACCAGCCAGCAGGCCATCTTGAGGCCAATGAATCAATTGTTGATGCATGCATTCGCGAAGTGAAAGAGGAAACAGGCCTTGAGATAAAGCCGCAAGCATTGGTGTCAATCTATCAGTATACTGCGACTGAGGAGCTGGCCTTTGTGCGCTACACCTTTTGCGCTACATTAGATGATTGCCTTGAATCCAAGCCGATAGATCCTGTAATTCACTGCACAAAGTGGCTGACATTTTCTGAGATAACAAGCCTCAAACCTCAGCTTCGAAGCCCACTGGTGCTCAAATCCATCGAGGATTATCAAAACCACAAGCGCTATCCGCTCGAAGTACTCAATGATCAATGGCTTTAATTCCTTTGCTAAATGCACGCTAAGTTGATCAACTTCCGATACTGATTGGTATCAGTCCCCTAATGCATGATAGAATACGCCCCCGCAGAAAGCAGTGAGTTTTAGGCTCCCTTGTAATTCGGTTTTTAACCCATATATTTAACTGATATATGGCTGCAACGCTCGTCAAACACAAAGGTTTTATTAGGATTTATGACATCAATCGACCCCACTCATCTAGGTAAAAAAGTCATCGTCGGCATGTCCGGTGGTGTTGACTCATCTGTATCTGCTTACTTGTTAATGAAACAAGGCTATCAAGTAGAAGGCCTGTTCATGAAGAACTGGGAAGAAGATGACACGGATGAATATTGTGCGGCGGCCGATGATTTAAAAGATGCCCAAGCTGTCTGCGATAAGCTTGGTATTAAACTGCATACGGTCAACTTTGCCTCAGAGTACTGGGACAATGTATTTGAGTATTTCCTTGCAGAATACAAAGCGGGCCGAACACCAAATCCCGATATCATGTGCAATAAAGAGATAAAGTTTAAAGCTTTTCTTGAGTTTGCAGATGAAATTTTAGATGCCGATTACATCGCAATGGGTCACTATGTGCGCCGCCGCGACATTGATGGCACCAGCCAAATGCTGCGTGGTGTTGATGGCAATAAAGATCAAAGCTACTTCTTATACACACTGAGCCATGAGCAAGTTGCCCGCTCGCTTTTCCCTGTTGGCGAATTAGAAAAAGGTGAAGTACGTGATATTGCTAAAGAGATGGGCCTTATCACCCACGATAAGAAAGACAGCACTGGTATCTGCTTTATTGGCGAGCGCAAGTTCACTGATTTTCTGTCAACTTTCTTACCGGCACAGCCAGGTAATATCGAAACCAGCGAAGGTGAAGTGATTGGTCAACATCAAGGTTTGATGTACCACACCTTAGGTCAGCGCAAAGGCTTAGGCATTGGCGGCCTGAAGAATAGCAGTGAAGATCCTTGGTATGTGGTCGAGAAAGATCTAGTTCGTAATGTGTTAGTCGTGGGTCAAGGTGGTAATCACCCTCGCCTCATGTCAAATGGTTTGTTGGCTAACCAACTGCATTGGGTCGATAGAAAAGGCCCTACTGATGGCGCCAAAATCACCTTAAAAACACGTTACCGTCAGCACGATGTGCCATGTACCGTAACTTATGACAGTGACGATCAAATACGCGTTATCTTTGATGAGCCAGTCGCTGCGGTAACCCCTGGACAATCAGCTGTTTTTTACGACGGCGAAATCTGCCTAGGCGGCGGAATAATTGATGTACTAATAAGAGATTAATCCATGAGCGATCAGTTGTTTGAACGCACAATGGCTTTTGCTGGCATTTTGCAAGCAGTTGCCCAAGTACAGTACATAGCAAGACATGGCGACTCTGACAAAGAGGCACTAGCAGCGAGTTTAAACTCTGTGTTAGTGACCAACCCAGAATCAACATCTGAAGTCTATGCCGATAAAGACGCACTGAAAAAAGGCTATCAAATGATCGTTACCCAATTGGGTGACGGAAAGGAAAAAGATGTTGAAGTGACCCGTTACTTAGTGGGCATTTTAGCCTTGGAGCGAAAGCTCGCTCGCTCGTCTAATGCCATGGGGATGTTGTCGGAAAGGATCAATCAGATCCACCGCCAACTTAGCCATTTCGAAATCACTGACGAGCAAGTTATTGCTAACTTTGCCGGTATATACAGTGACATCGTCAGTGAGCTTGGCCCCAAATTACAAATTTCGGGTAACCCTGAGTTTCTTAAACGCACTCAAACCCAACAAAAGATTCGTGCACTTTTACTGTCTGCGATGCGCAGTGCAGTGTTATGGCGCCAATTAGGAGGCAAGCGTAGGCACCTTGTCTTCGCAAGAAAAACAATAGTCGACACAGCTATGAAAAGCCTCACCCTATAATATAAGACAAGTTCATCAAGGAGCTTCTAATGGAACTTTCCGCACTAACTGCTATCTCTCCGGTAGACGGTCGTTATGGTAGTAAAACCGCCTCATTAAGAGGGATTTTCAGCGAGTACGGCCTGACCAAATACCGTGTTCAAGTCGAAATTAACTGGCTAAAGCTGCTTTCTAGCTGCCCAGAAATTGAAGAAGTTCCACCTTTTAGTGAAGCTGCGCTAGCTTTACTTGATCAAATTAAAGATAACTTTAGCGTAGCTGATGCCCAGCGCGTTAAAGATATTGAAGCGACAACCAACCACGATGTTAAAGCGGTTGAATACTTCATTAAAGAACGTATAGCAGATAACGCCGAGCTTGTTGCAATTGATGAGTTTGTGCATTTTGCTTGTACTTCAGAAGATATTAACAACCTTTCTCACGCGTTGATGCTAACTGAAGCTCGTGATCAAGTGGTTGTGCCATATTGCCAAAAAATTGTTGATGCGGTTAAAGCATTAGCAAAAGAGTACAAAACCGTACCATTAATGTCGCGCACACACGGTCAGCCAGCCTCTCCTTCTACTTTAGGTAAAGAGATGGCAAACGTTGCAGTACGTTTAGAGCGTCAACTGACGCAAGTCTCTAACGTTGAAATAATGGGTAAAATCAATGGTGCTGTAGGTAACTACAATGCTCACCTTAGTGCTTACCCAGAAGTTGACTGGCATGCCCTTTCACAACGCTTTGTTACTAGCCTTGGTATCAATTGGAATCCGTACACGACTCAAATTGAGCCTCACGATTACATCGCAGAGCTATTCGACGCGTTAGCACGTTTCAACACCATCCTTATCGATTTCGATCGTGACATTTGGGGCTATATTGCGCTAGGCCACTTTAAGCAGCGCACCATTGCCGGTGAAATTGGTTCTTCGACCATGCCGCATAAAGTTAACCCAATCGATTTTGAAAACTCTGAAGGTAACTTAGGCATTGCTAATGCGCTAATGCAACACTTAGCCGCTAAGCTTCCTGTATCTCGCTGGCAGCGTGACTTAACTGACTCTACTGTTCTACGTAACTTAGGTGTTGGTATGGCTCACTCTCTTATTGCTTACCAAGCGACATTAAAAGGGATCAGTAAGCTACAGGTGAACGAAGAGCAACTTCGCAAAGAGTTAGATGGTAATTGGGAAGTACTGGCTGAGCCAGTTCAAACCGTTATGCGTCGTTATGGCATTGAAAAGCCATATGAGAAACTTAAAGAGCTGACACGCGGTAAGCGTATCGATGGTGAGCAACTAGCGGTCTTTATTGACGGTTTAGAATTGCCAGATGACGTAAAAGTTGAACTTAAGAAGATGACACCTGCCAACTATATTGGCCGTGCAGAAACTTTCGTTGACGAGCTTTAATCATTAGTTGTTAAACTACTAATGTTGTAAATAAGGCGGTAAGCTTAGGCTTATCGCCTTTATTTTTATCCTTTTTATGAGTGCTGCCATACATGTACAGTCTTAACTTAGATACCAATGCTTTTCTAACCGACTATTGGCAGAAAAAGCCGTTACTTATCAAAAATGCATTCCCTAATTTTGAAGAGATCATCAGCCCAGATGAACTTGCGGGTTTAGCATGTGAGGAGGAAGTATCTTCTCGTGTGGTCGTCACCCAACAAAACGATTGGCAGATCTGCCAAGGACCTTTTGAAGATTACGATAAATTTGGTGACAGCCATTGGCAGTTATTAGTACAAGCGCTCAACCATTGGCATCCTGATTCGGCTCATTTTATTGATGCTTTTCGTTTCATTCCTGACTGGCGTTTTGATGACTTAATGGCTTCTTTTGCAACCCCTAAAGGTGGCGTTGGCGCGCATATTGATAACTATGATGTGTTTATTATTCAAGGCGAAGGCCAGCGGCATTGGACAGTTGGAGAAAAAGGCCAATACGCTGCTAAAAATAATGACCCAACCACACCGCTAATTGAAGGCTTTGAGCCAATCATCGATGTGGTGCTGGAAAAAGGCGACATGTTATACATTCCGCCAGGTTACCCTCATCAAGGCCAGACGTTAACCACGGCGATGAGCTACTCTATTGGTTTTCGTGCTCCTAGCCAGCAAGAGTTATTCAGTGCACTCGCTGATGGGCTTATTGATAGCAATACCGGCTTAAAACGTTTTACGTCAACCTCTGAGCCCGCGATAGCTAACCAGGTAAGCGTCAGCCACCAGCAAGATATGATGGCACTTATCACTGAGCTCGCCAGTTCACCTGACAGTTATCAAGCAATGTTAGGCAGCATGTTAAGTCAAAACCGTTTTGAACTGGATTTATGCGAGCCTGATGAGCCCTATACAGCAGATATGCTAATAGAAGACATTGAACAAGGTGCAGAACTAAATCGCATTGGCGGTTTGAAAATGTTGCAGTTAGAAAATGATAGCGTTGACAGAGTATTTATTAACGGTGAAGCCTTTGAGCATTCAGCAAACATAGCTACAGATATCGGTTTGTTAGCTAACCAGTTTAGCTTTGACTCGCAGCAGACCCAAAAGTTAACGCAAAACGAAGACACCTTAACCTTGATTTTAACGCTACTCAATCGCGGTTATTTTTACTTAGGCTAAACTATCAATTTGAAAGCTAAGTTTAAGAACTTTAAACAAAAACGCCAGAATAAATGACTTATTCTGGCGCTTGAAAAACAGTCTAGACAATTAACTTACGCAGCAGGTCCCCAGATTTTATCATCAGCCTGCATTTTGTATAAACCTTCAGCGCGCGAGATAAGTAGCTCGGCAAACTGAGCTTGTGCAGGATCTTTAGTCAGACCTGAACGCTGAATATTTTCGGCTTTCATTTGCCACATCATAGAAAAATGGCGGATAGCATCACGAGCGGTTGCCGCGACATTAACATCAACATAATCAGCAGGTAAGTCGCCTGACATTACCCAAAATGTTTGCTTAGCTGGTTTTTTAGAATCCATTTTCCAAATGGCGACAAAAGGCGCTAAATAGCGACTTTCATCCGCATACACCTTATTTGGCATAATGCCTTTTTCAGCAAGAAACTTGTTCGCTTTTTGAAATTGCGTTCTGATCCACTCTTGTCTTAATGCTTCTTGGTCTTGAGCTTGATCGACTTCTTGTTCAGCCATCTCTTTCATCCTTTCTTATTGTTCTTTTGAGTCCATAGCTATGCAACTCTCTAATAATTTTACACGCCTAACTCGCTTAAATAACGCTTAAAACTTTACGTTAACGTAAAGTGGAAAGCAGAATTGCCACATGGATCACAAATAATCCGAATCTTTACTTTGTTGAGAGTATCGCTAAATGCTATCGTTCTGCAATAAATATAACAAACAGATCGCACTGTAATCTAGCAGTAGCGGCATTTTCGATGCTTATAGCGGAGATCAACAAGTGGCAGTATTCAATCACATCTCTTTTGACGACCATGAACAAGTTGTTTTTTGTCAGGACAAAGAAAGCGGCCTTAAAGCCATTATTGCAATTCATAACACAAACTTAGGCCCAGCTGTTGGCGGCTGCCGTATGTGGAATTATGAATCAGACGATGAAGCAATAACCGACGTCCTGCGTCTTTCTCGTGGCATGACCTACAAAAACGCACTAGCGGGCCTGACTATGGGTGGCGGTAAGTCCGTTATCATTGCTGATCCAAAAATAACAGACCGCGAAGCCCTCTTCAGAGCGTTCGGCCGTTGTATTGATACCTTAGGTGGCAAGTACTATTCAGCTGAAGATGTTGGCGTATCGACTGCAGATATTATGATTGCTCATCAAGAAACCCCTTATATGGCTGGTCTAGAGGGCAAGAGTGGCGACCCATCGCCTTATACAGCCCTTGGCACATATTTAGGCATTAAAGCCGCGGTAAAGCACCAGCGTGGCCTAGACAGCCTTAAAGGGCTTAAGATCTCGGTACAAGGTGTTGGACATGTCGGTTACTACTTATGTCGCCATCTGCATGAAGAAGGCGCAGAGTTAATTGTTACCGATATCCACCAAGAGTCGTTAGATAGAGTCGCCTCTGAATTTGGTGCAATCGTTGTGGCTCCGCAAGACATTTATCACCAAGATGTCGATGTTTATGCGCCATGTGCTTTAGGTGCAACAATCAATGACATCACCATCCCGATGCTTAAAGCGACAATTGTTGCTGGCTGTGCCAATAATCAACTGGCAGAGGTTCGCCATGGTGAGTTGTTGAAAGAGCAAAACATTCTTTACGCTCCAGATTATGTGATAAATGCTGGCGGCATTATTAATGTCTCTTTCGAAAAAGACTACGATCCTGCAGCGGCTACAGCCAAAGTTGAAGAGATCTACAACACACTGCTCACAATCTTTAAGCAGTCAGATGAACAAAACCGCACTACAGGTGATGTTGCTGATGAAATGGCACGCGAGATCATTAACGCTGCTAAATAATGTGTCTAGTCCTAAAATAGGT
>NZ_JBFRIY010000084.1:0-4875 GCF_041468565.1 Shewanella sp. 10N.286.54.B9 | reverse complement strand
TCGCTCAAGCCTTGTACTAAAATAATTGAATTCGAACAAAAACTAAGCTCGAAAGTTCAACAGCCCCTAGTACTCTTTAATTATTCACCGCCTTAGGGCATTCGCAGAATCTTATCGATAAAGGCTCGACTTGCTTTCGTAAGCGCTAGACTTAGTATGTAACGATGCTTAATAATCATTAAGGCAGTTTATGGAATATCCTTTGCTATCAAACAATATCACTCAACTTATTGGTCATACGGATCTATTACGGATCGATAGCTTATCGACGTTAAGCGGCTGTGACATTTTACTTAAATGCGAACAGCAAAACCCTGGCGGTTCGATTAAAGATCGCGCCGCATTGCAGATGGTGCTGGATGCGGTTGAGGCAGGAAAATTAACAACCGGCATGACGATTGTTGAGGGAACCGCTGGTAATACCGGTATCGGTTTAGCGCTCGTTGCCAAGGCGCTGGGTTTTAAACTGCTGGTGGTCATGCCAAGAGGCCAAGCACCAGAAAAAGAGCAGATGATTAAACTCTATGGCGCAGAACTATTATTGGTCGATGCCTGTCCATTTGCTAACCCCGAGCACTTTTATCATACCGCGAGGCGTCTGGGCGAGGCTCGTGATGACTATTGGTGGGCTGACCAATTTGAGAATATCAGCAATAGTAAAGCCCACTATCAACATACCGCACCAGAGATCTGGCAACAAACTAATGGCAATATCGATGCACTGGTCTCTGTTGCTGGCACAGGCGGCACGATTGCGGGTAATTCTCGTTACTTGTCGGAACAAAACCCTGAGCTGCAAACTTGGTTGGTTGACCCTGATGGTTCTGGCATCTACAGCTATCTCAAGCGAGGGGAGTACCAGTCCAGCGGTAGCTCTTTTACCGAAGGGATTGGCATCATGCGCTTAGTGGAAAACTTCAAACAAGCAAAAGTCGATAAAGCGATTACGTTGCCAGATCTTGACCTTATTGCGATCGCACGTCACGTGCAGCAACAAGATGGCATAGTGCTTGGTAGTAGCGCTGCACTTAATGTAGCTGGTGCACTATTTGCTGCGGCTAAAATGGGTAAGGGCAAGCGGATTGTGACTTTCTATTGTGACGTCGCCGAGCGTTCATCATCTAAATTGTACAATGCAGAGTTTTTGACGGATAAAGGCTTTGAGCAGACGATAGAGCCATTGGAGCAGATGTTTTACCGCTACAAGCTGCAAGCAAATGATACGGTGGTGGACGTACAGCCTTAACAGGGTTGCAGTATCTGCTATGACGCAGGTTATACTGGCGGCAATTATGTAGTGTAAGAGAATTGATATGATTATTTTCAGCACCAACTTGGGTGATATTGAGATAGAGCTCGATTTTGAAAAGGCGCCAGTAAGCTCGAAGAATTTCCTTAAATACTGTGAAGATGGTTTTTATGAAGGCACAATATTTCATCGGGTAATAAAGGGCTTTATGGCGCAAGGTGGTGGTTTTACTGCCGAGATGGAGGAGAAACCTACCCGCGCTGCAATTGTAAATGAAGCCAATAGAGGCCTTAAAAATGTCAGGGGCTCTATTGCTATGGCGCGCACCGATGCACCGCATTCAGCAACCGGTCAGTTTTTTATTAACTTAGCTGACAATTCATTTCTTGATTATACCGCAACCACTAATGCAGGTTGGGGCTATGCCGTATTTGGCAGCGTAACCGCTGGAATGGAAGTGGTGACTAAAATAGGTCGAGCTAAAACGGCGACTCAAGCTGGGCATGATGATGTACCTAGAGAGCAGATTATTATCGAGAAAGTGATTATCAACCGCTAATACTTTTTTAAGTCGAGCAGCATAAAGGGCTAGCCAAAGCGCTAATTTTAATAGCGCTTTTTTGATCGCTGCCGTTTTTTAAATGTCGCTAGCTGGCCAAAAATAACGCCCACTAAACAGCTAGCCATCAAGCTAATGGACACTTGCTCAACGGTTAAGGCCGCTGCTTTATTTTGAATAAACAACATAAATAGAAACAGTATGACGGCTGTCGCTTGCGCTGTTTTTATGCAAGGCTGCTGATTAGTTACTTTTGCAGTTTTCTGTTTCATCGCTATCACCCGCTTCAGACTCTTGATTTTGCAGCGTTGCTGCAGAGGCTTTTTAAGTAATAACCAAATAGGGGCGGTTAAGGCCAGCAACAATAGACTGGTGACATTCCATAAGCAGGGAATGGTGCCGCAGCATTCTGGGCAAACATAGCCAAACCAATGACCAAAAGCATTACCTGAGCTCCATAATCTAGCGGGGTTAAGTGCGTTACAGTGCGGGCAGGGGATAAATTGGCGCTCGAGCAGAGGCTGGGTACTGTGTTTTTCAATTAAGGTCACTTGCGGCAAGCGTTGACCTAATATAAGTTCATTTATTGCCATTACAGGGTTAATCGCCCAGAACAGTAATTGTGGGCAAGGAAGCGGCAAAAGCTGAAACTTATCTTGGTCATATTGCATGTTAACCTCCTATTTAAGCAATCTTAAAGGCAGGCGTTGATTCTATTTCTACCATCGGCTTTAGCACGGTAAAGCGCAGTGTCGGCGGCACATAAAAGCGCAGTACTTGTTCTATACTGGCCGTTTATCTCGCTAGCATGGCCCTGGCTTACGCTGACGCTTACTGAGGCATCAAGGCCTATATCCATGTAAGTTAAGTCATTAATGTTCTTTTGAACTAAGCGCGCAGTTTGCTCTACTTGCTTGGCGTTGCAGTTTGGCATAATGATGGCAAACTCTTCACCACCATAGCGGGCAGCGGTGCAGTCAGCATCAGGTAAAGAGCTTTCAATCGCTCGCGCAATTTTCTGTAGGCAGTAGTCACCCAAGATATGGCCGTACTTGTCATTAAAAATCTTGAAATGGTCAATATCTATTAATAACACGCTGATTGGGCGCTGCTTGTCGGTGCAGCTTTGCCAGTGGTTTTGCAGTTCAGCATCAAATACACGGCGGTTAGCTAATTTGGTTAAGCAATCGGTCGATGCCCATTGATGCAGCTGTTTGTATTCCATACGGTATTTGGTCAAATCTCTAATCACGATAGCGAACAGCGGTGTACTTAAGGCAAAGTGAGTGATTGACACTTCAACGTCTTTATTGCTTTTGTCCATTAGCCGCAGGGTGGTTTCTGCTGGTGGGTGGTTTAATGGCCGAGTACCTGTTCGAGACTCTATAACCATCTTTTGATACAGGCTTTTTTGAGGTTCTAACAGGTAGGTTTGCCATTGCTGACCTATAAGTGCTGGTGTGCACATTGCTTCATCTGAGCTCAGCGTGCTATTCGCGTAGTCAAAATTAGCGTTGTCACCGGCCAAAAGATCAATGGCATGTTCGTTGATGAGTTGAATTGTGCCATGCTCATCAACGACCACTACCGCTTCCATTAATAGGTTTACCATCATTTTTATCGGTTGTAGTTCGGCTTGTTTTAGCTTACTGATGGTTTTCAGTGGGGTAAAGCTCAGGGTTTCGTTGTAGGTTGTTTGGTTGATATTGTTAGTCGATGATAACTCCGCGTGGCTACGAGTTTGTTCAATCTCTGTTGAATCAGTCGCTATTTTTTTTGCACCCGAAGCTGTATTCGTTGGAGTCGCCAACATAACAATATCCCTTATTTATGATTTAGTTAACGCTTAGCCCGCGTTTATTGAGTGATTACTTTAGAGGAAAATGTGTCAGATAACCTTTCGGTATCCTTCCTATTTAAGTGTTTGTTACAAAGGGGTAATTTGTTTTTTCTGTCAGCTTTATTGTCAATCTAAAGTGTTACTTTTTGGCATGAAAGTGGAGGGAAGTATAATACCAATCAATATAAGAAGTTGATCTACTCAGAGCGTTTTTGGCAAGCTAATTCAACACAGAAGTAGCAAGCCAAAAACACTCCTTCAGGCGAGTTTTAGCAGCTCTGATGCAGCGTTAATGAACTTGAACCTAGTTTAACTATGCTCTTCATTCATTGCGAACCACATGGCCTAGCATGTAACGCAGGAGCTGTTACCGAGGAGCATTTAATGACCTTACCTCAAAGCCGCTAAACTCTCGCTGAGCGATCAAATTTTTATACTAATTGCTATAATGATGGGGGCAAGAGAAGAGCACTTTTGTATCTTAATCGCCGCTAGCAAGGCTAAGCGGTAACTTGGAGTGACTCAAGGGGCATTTAAGTTGGGAGGTGTCTACTGCAACCTATTCGATGCAAGCTCAAGGGATAGTTTACGCTAAGGATGTAATGCCTGACTGAAAGACTTCCCCTTACACCAGTGACCACTTTGGTGTCGCCTTTTAAACTCACACATTGCCTCCCAGCTTCCACTAATCGTACCGTATTGGCGCCGAAATGCTTTGGCTGAGGTTACCCAAGCACTAGATGATATGCCTAACTGTTGCAGTAGCTTAGGTTGGCTTGCATCAATATAACCTGTTTTATCTGGTCTTATCGCTCTGCCAGTCCAATCGATAAGTTCAAGGTAATCGCAAAAGTGAAAGGGCAGCCCTGATTGAGTGTCGAGGTGAGTTGGACCATCAAATTCTACGAGAGGTTTTAGTGTTAAATCTTCCGGCAGAGTTGAGTGCGCTGCTGCTGGCTTAACTTCTGATTTAGTTGCTTTTAGAACATTAATACGCTGTTGAATCGAAGTGAAATCAGAAGTTTGTAGTGTATCGCTAATCCCAGCTCTAATGGGGTTCAGGTCGACATACATCATGCATGCTAGCAAGGCTTGTTCATCGAGTAGGGCTTGTGATTTAAAGCGCCCTTCCCAGAAAGCACCTCTACATGCATCTTCACGATTAGCTTTGCGTGCGATATCTTCATTAAGACAGCGCATAAACCAGGAAATACTGGACAGGCGCTC